>NZ_JBLHYX010000006.1:0-184806 GCF_047631075.1 Limimaricola cinnabarinus | reverse complement strand
TAGCCCCGCTCGGTGATCTGTGCGACCGCGTCCCGCTTGAACTCCTCGCTGAACTTGCTGCTGCTCATCATGGCCTCCTTGCCTCAAAATTAGCGAAGAAGGCGTCCACAAGACACGGGGCTATTCAACCGCTATCTGCAGCATGGCCATCGACAGTAGAGCATGATCCCTTTTTTGCTGGAACCTTAGCTCTCAGCTAGAGCCGCCCCTTGGAGGGATGGTCTGAAGAACGGACTGCGTGGTCAGCCCTGCGCCTGCTTGTTGGCCATTCGCACCGGTCGAGCTTCGACCTTGGATGGCGCGGCATTCGTTTCGCGCCCGTCTCCCGGCTCAACGCCCGCGTGCACATTCTGCTTGCTCTCGAGACCACGGCCATGACACAACTGCTGTCACACGCGGAGTCGGGCCGCGTTCGATGGCGCTTTTTCGTTTGATTTCTGCCGGTTGCGGGCATTCTCTCCGGCCCCTACCGCCGGAGCGCTGTCGCGACCGGGTCAGTGCTCTAGGACCTAATCCGGGAAGTAAAGATGACCTGTAAGCAGAATCCGGGGGAAGCAGTCTGTTCGCGGAACCTGCCGCAGGACCATGCTGTTAACTCAGAGCAGGCTGAACTCACGTTTTGAGAGGTGTGCTACGCCTGTGCTACATCATGACCGCCAAGATCGCATCAGCCTTTAAAATAAGGAAATCACGCTGTGTCCGTCGATCCATCATCGGAGCGACCGAAAGGCGCGCGGCCGTAGCCAGCCTGCCATTCACTTGCTTCATCGCCTCTGCCGCATTCCGCATCGCGCAGCTTTCTCATTCTGTTCAGGTCGATCGGAACCGGCATCCGCACTCGGGGCGGCGGGGACAGGCCCGCATGATCCGCCGTGGGGCCGCGAGGCGCTTTTCTACCAGTCCGGTGCGCAACCCGCAAACACTCTTGCCGCGGTGACCCGTTCGGCCTTCTTGGCCAATGCGCCGCGCCCACAGCCGGGTTTCAGCTTGAGGGAACCTGCCGAACCGGCCGCTCCCTCCCGAGCCGCGCTGCGGCCAGTGCGCTCGCGCCGACCATCGCCGCCGCCATGCCGAGACAGGCGGGCAGTCCGCCGATCTGGTAAGTCAAACCCGACAGGAGCGTGCCCAACAGCCGCCCGGCCGCGTTCGACATGTAGTAGAAGCCGACATCCATGGTCACCCGCTCCGAGGTCGAGAAGGCGAGGATCAGGTAGGAGTGCAGCGAGGAGTTCACCGCAAAGAGCGCCCCGAACACCAAGAGCCCCGCGACCACGATCAGGGTAAGCCAGCCCGCCGGTGCCCCGGCGATCCAGACCAGAGCCGCCAGCGCGGCAGGCACGACGAACAGCGCCAGCGCCCAGCGGCGCGCCTCGCCGACCAGCGCGGCCTCGGACCGCTCGGTCGCGCGCAACAACCGCGGTGCCCAAGCCTGCACCGCGCCGTAGAGGATGGTCCAGACGGCCATGAAACTGCCGATCATGAAGAAGGCCATGCGGTTGCCCGCTTCCGAGCCATCGGAAAGCACTGCGTAGAAATAGATCGGAATGCCGACCACGAACCAGACGTCGCGCGCGCCGAACAGGAACAGCCGCGCCGCCGAAAGCCAATTAATGTTGGGGTCCTTGGAGAAGACCTCCAGGAACTTCGCGCCCTTGCGGCCCTGCGGCAGGCCCGAGGGCATGCGAAGCAGGATGACGACAGGGACTACCGCCAGGGCGGCGGCCATCGCCAGCACCGATGGCACGAAGCCCACGAGCCCCAATAGCGCCGCGCCGAGCAGGAAGCCCAGCCCCTTCACGGCGTTCTTCGAGCCGGTCAGCACCGCGACCCAGCGGAACAAGCCGCCCTGCCCTTTTGGCGCGAGGATCTTGACCGCGCTCTTGGCGCTCATCTTCGAGAGGTCCTTGGCGACGCCGGACGCGCCTTGCACCGCCATCACATAGGCGACCGATGCCCAGAGCCCCCAGCCCGGATCGAGCGCCGACAGCGCCAGAAGCGCCGCGACTTGCAAGCCGAGCCCCGCATAAAGCGTCGATGTCAGGCCAAAGCGCGCCGCGATCCAGCCCGCCGAGAGGTTGGTGACGACGCCAGCGATTTCGTAGAGCAGGAACAGGTAGGCCAGCTGCACCGGCGAGAAGCCGAGCGTGTGGAAATGCAGCAGTACCAGCATCCTGAGCGCGCCGTCGGTGAGCATGAAGGCCCAGTAGGCGGCGGTGACCGCGATGTAGGCGGAAAGCCCCTCTGGCCGGGCGGTCACAACCGTCCCCCCACCATGCGCGCCACGTCGACGAGACGATGCGCATAGCCCATCTCGTTGTCGTACCACGCATAGATCTTCACCTGCGTGTCGGCGATCACCATGGTCGAGGGCGCATCGACGATCGAGGATCGTGTGTCGTTGACGTAATCGGCCGAAACGAGGGGGCGGGTCTCAAACCCCAGTATTCCGCTAAGCGGGCCCTCGGACGCCTCGCGCAAAAGGGCGTTCACCTCCTCCACCGTGGTCTCGCGCTCGACCTCGAACACGCAGTCGGTGAGCGAGGCGTTCAGGAGCGGCACCCGCACGGCATGGCCATTCAACCGACCCTTCAGCTCCGGGTAGATCAGCGTGATCGCGGTGGCCGAGCCGGTGGTGGTCGGGATCAGCGAGTTGAGCGCCGAGCGGGCGCGGCGCAGGTCCTTGGCGGGCCGGTCGACGATGGTCTGGGTGTTGGTGACGTCATGGATTGTGGTGATCGAACCATGGCGGATGCCCAAGCCCTCATGGATCACCTTGACCACCGGGGCGAGGCAATTGGTGGTACAACTCGCCGCCGTGACGATGTCATGCACCTCGGGGTCATAGGTGTCGTCGTTGACGCCGTAGACGATGTTGGCGGTGGGTCCGTCCTTTACCGGTGCGCTGACGATCACCTTCTTCACCCCGGCGGCGAAATAGGGTGCGAGCTTCGCCTCGGTCTTGAAGACGCCGGTACAGTCGATCACCACGTCGACGCCGTCGAGCGGCAGATCCTCGATGCGCTTTTTCGCGAGGACCGGCAGGCGCGTGCCGTCGATGGACAGGCTGTCCTCGTCGGCCACGAAACTGGCGGACCAGCGGCCATGCACGCTATCGAATTCCAGCAGATGCGCATGCATCGCCGCATCGCCCACGGCGTCGTTGATCCAAGCGATCTCGGCACCGCTGTCGAGGAGCGGGCGCAGGGCGAGCTTTCCGATCCGGCCGAGGCCGTTCAAGGCATAGGTGGTCATTGCGGTTCCTTCCGGGTCGGGATGTCGTCGACGGCGCGCTGGATCGCGATCCGATCGAGCGCCGTAAGGTTGAGCGTGGTGAGCAGATCGATGCGCCGCCGCAGCGCGCCATAGACCTGATGATAAATCAATCGACGCTCCGGCTCGGTACCGGTCGCCTTCACGGGGTCGGGCTGGCCCCAATGCCCGGACACCGGCTGGCCGGGCCAGCCGGGACAATCCTCGTTGGCGGCGCGGTCGCAGACCGTGAAAACGAAATCCAAGGCGGGCGCCTCGGCCCCCTGAAACTCCGACACGTGCTTGGCCCGCAGGCTGGCGGTCTCATGGCCATTCGCCTCCAGCACCTGCACGGCCAACGGGTTCAGAACCGACTGCGGCGTCGTCCCGGCGGAAAAGGCGCGAAACCTGCCGCCGCCGGTGTCGCGCAGGAGCGCCTCCGCGAAGATCGAGCGCGCCGAGTTGCCGGTGCAGACGAACAGGACATTGTAGGGGCGTGAGATCATGTCGGAAACTCCGAAAGTGGACAGGTCGGCTGGAGCGGCGCGCAGGGCCGGGCGGCTGCGGCAGCAATCCTCGATCAGGTAGCCGAGCAATCCGCCCGCCTGCTCCATATCGGCGCGGTAGAGCAAGGAGCGGCCGTGCCGGAGCTGTTCGATCAGCCCGGCATGGCGGAGGGCCGAAAGATAGGAGGACAGCGTGTTGGCGCGGGTGTCCAGCACCTCCGCGATTTCACCTGCGGGGACCGCGTCCGGGTAGCGCCGCATGAGCATCCGGAACACCGCAAGACGTTGCGGGTGGGCGAGGGCAGCCAGTCGTGTAACGTGAATCGATTCCATATTTCGAGAATACTCGAATTATGGATTTTGGAAAGCGTGTATTGTGTGAGAACGCTGATTTTTGCGCGCTTGCCGATTTTGAGCCGAGTAGTTCGACGTCTCGGCCTGCTCGATGGCCTGAATGAATGTGGTGCGGACTTGGCCGGCCGAGACACCTATCTAGCTGTTTGTCTGCCGCCTCCGGTCGTCATTGCGCACGAGATATGTTTTCATTCTCCGTCGATACGGGCCCCGCCTGCTCCTAGATCGGCTTCATGCGCTTTTGGGTTCGCCTCGCCACGGTCTGCTTGTCGCTGCTCCTGCTGATCGGCGTGCTATTGCATGACGTCGCGGGTGCCCAAACGTCGATCGACATGGCAACTTCCACCCTCATGAACCAGCAGGACGATCTCGGCCCCGCCTGCACACAGGACGCAACCAAGCAGATGACCTGCAATTTCGACTGCACCCCCCACTGCTCTTCACCGAGATCTCCATGGCGATCCAGCCGCGGGCCGTCGTTGCGACCGATCTCGCCTGGCCCGCCAATATGGCAATTCAAATGCGCCAGCCGGACGTCGACGCTGCTCCGCCCCGAACCAACATCCCGAGCTGACCGGTTGCACCGCTTGAGTGACGGCCCGTTTTTCTAGTGAATGTATGAAAGGGATGATGTCGATGATGAACGGACCGATGATGGGCGCCATGATGGCCGGGGGCGGGCTCGTCATGCTGCTGGTGCTGACCCTGCTCGTTCTGAGCCTGATGGCGCTGGTCAAGTTCCTCAGGAGCACGCGATGAGACGCGGGCTGGTCATCGGCCTTGCCTCGAGCCTTCTTGGCGCCGCCGCGATCGTGGCGGTGGCCCAAGGGCTGACAGCGGAGGACCCGCAGGGCGCGGCATCGGCGGAGATCGCGGGGCTCTCCGTCCTCGGAGAACCGGTCACGCGGGGCATGGTCGAACAGGGCGGCTCGATCTATGCCGAGAGCTGCGCTGCCTGCCATGGCGCGCAGCTCGAAGGCCAGCCCGACTGGCGCCGCCGGACCGAGGACGGGCGCATGCCGGCCCCGCCGCATGACGACAGCGGCCACACCTGGCACCACGCCGACCGCGATCTCTTTACCATCACCAAGCATGGTGTCGATGCGGTGGTGCCCGGCTACAAGAGCGACATGCCCGCCTTCGAGGGCCTGCTGAGCGACGACGAGATCAAGGCGGTTCTGGCCTACATCAAGACCAGCTGGTCCGAGCGCGAGCGCGGCTTCCAGGCCGAAGTCTCGGCCGGGGCCGAGAGCTCGCCTTGAGCCGACAATGCCCTATTGGATCGCGCGGATCGCGGGGTAGCTCGCTCGGAAGGCCGCATAAGTCTTGTCGAAGTCGGCCCTGAGGCCCGCCTCGGGCTTGATAGAGGCGCCGATGGCGGGCCGCAGCATGACGTTCTCGGGCGCCACGCCCATCGCCGCGATCAGACCGAGGCGGGCCGCGCCCAGCGCCGCACCGAATTCGCCGTCCTTCGGCAGGTCGAGCGGCACGCCGAGCACGGTGGCGATGAGGCGCAGCCAGTACCGCGACCGCGTGCCGCCGCCGATCGCCATCAGCCGGTCGATCCGCGCGCCGGAGGCCTTCAGCGCCTCATGCGAATCGCGCAGGCCGAAGGCCACGCCTTCGAGCACGGCGCGGGTCAGGTCGTCGCGGGTGGTGTCGGCGCCGATCCCGGTAAAGCTACCACGGATCTCGGCGTCGTTGTGCGGCGTCCGTTCGCCCGACAGGTACGGCAGAAAACGCACCCGGCCCGGCGGCAACAGCGTATCGCCCAGCGCCCCCGTCAATTCCGCGGCACCCGTCCCGGTGATCGATGAGAGCCAGGTCAGGCTGTCGGCGGCCGAAAGCATCACCCCCATCTGGTACCAGCGCTTCGGCACCGCGTGGCAGAAGGTGTGCAACGCCGTCTCCGGCGCAGGGCAGTAGCCGTCGCGCGCGGCAAGCAGCACGCCCGAGGTACCGAGCGACAAGAAGCCCTCTCCTTCCGACAGCGCCCCGATGCCGCAGGCTGCGGCGGCGTTGTCGCCCGCTCCGCCCGCAACGGCGACGGCGCCGTCGAGACCCCATGCGGAGACAAGATCGGCGCGCAGTTCCCCGGCCCTTTCGCAGCCCTCCACGAGGCGCGGCATCTGATCGCGGCGCATGTGCCCGGCCCCGAGCAGCGCGTCGGACCAGTCCCGCGCACCAGTGTCGAGCCATGAGGTGCCGGCGCTGTCGGACATGTCGGCGACATGCGTGCCGGTGAGGTAAAGGTTGAGATAGGCCGCGGGCAGAAGCACCTTGGCGACGCGGGCATAAGCCTCGGGCTCATTCGTGCGGACCCATTCCAGCTTGGGCGCGGTAAATCCCGGGAAAACGATGTTGCCCGACAGGGCCCGCACCCCCTCGGTGGCATCGAGTTGGGCCGCCTCGGCATGGGCGCGCGTGTCGTTCCACAGGATGCAGGGGCGGATCACCCGGTCCTTTGCATCCAGAAGCGTGGCGCCGTGCATGTGCCCGGCGACGCCGATGCCGCGCAGACCGGCAAAGGCGGGATGCGCCGCGCGCAGATCGGCCACGGCCCCTTCGAGCGCGGCGATCCAGTCCGCCGGGTCCTGCTCGCTCCAGCCCGATCGCGGATGCGCCGCCGCATAGTGACGCTCAACAGCGCCCATGGGCACGCCCTCGTCATCCACGAGAAGGGCGCGCAGTCCGGAAGTGCCGAGGTCGATGCCGAGATAGCTCATGATGCGGTGCGATCCTGTGATGAGGCGAGGCCCAAGCAATAGCCCGAGCCCCGGACGCATGCCAAGCGCGTCTCCCGTCGATTCGCCCCGACGCGGGATCGCATCCGCGACATCCTGTCGCTCCGATGGCAGCAGGGCCGAAATAAAGCGCTCCGAGGCGTGCGAAAATTCGGCGTCACGTCTGGTCGTCACGCTTCGCTTTCGCGATAGTGCGCGCCATGTCGCTTTTCATCATTGTCCTCCTCCCGTTCCTCGGCGCGCTGCTGCCAGGCCTGATGATCCGGGCCGGTCGCCAAGCCTGTTTCACCGCCACCTTCCTCGTCACGGCGCTGGCCGCGATCGGGCTGCTCACGCATCTGCCCGCCGTGCTGCGCGGCGAGACGGTCTCGGCCCGGCTCGACTGGATGCCGGGGCTCGGGCTCAACGTGAACCTGTTCCTAGATCCCTTGGGCTTCATGTTCGCAGCATTAATCCTCGGGATCGGCCTGCTGATCATCGCCTATGCGCGCCACTACCTGTCGCGCGACGACAACATGGGCGAGTTCTTCAGCTACCTGCTGCTGTTCCAGGGCGCGATGGTGGGCATCGTGCTGTCTGACAACATCCTGCTCCTGCTGATATTCTGGGAGCTGACCTCGCTGTCCTCCTTCCTGCTGATCGGGTTTTGGAAGCATTTGCCCGAAGGCCGTCAGGGCGCGCGCATGGCGCTCACCGTGACCGGCATGGGCGGGCTGGCATTGATCGGCGGCATGCTGATGCTGGGGAGCATCGTCGGAAGCTATGATCTGAGCGTGATCCTCGAGCAGCGCGAGCTGGTACAGGCCTCGCCGCTCTATCTGCCCGCCTTGCTGTTGATTCTTCTGGGCTGCTTCACCAAATCGGCGCAGTTCCCGTTCCATTTCTGGCTGCCGCACGCCATGGCGGCCCCGACGCCGGTCTCGGCCTATCTGCACTCCGCGACGATGGTGAAGGCGGGATTGTTCCTGCTGGCGCGGCTCTGGCCGGTCCTGTCGGGTACGCCCGAATGGGTGGTGATCGTGTCGTCGGCGGGCCTCATCACCATGGTCCTCGGCGCGGTGATCGCGCTGTTCAAGCACGACCTGAAGGCGCTCCTGGCCTTTTCGACCGTCTCGCATCTCGGCCTCATCACCTTTCTTCTGGGCACCGGCACGGCGTTCGGCGCGATGGCGGCAGTGTTCCACATCCTGAACCATGCAAGCTTCAAGGCAGCGCTGTTCATGACCGCAGGGATCGTCGATCACGAGGCGCATACCCGTGACATGCGCCGTCTGGGCGGCCTGCGCCACCTGATGCCGATCTCCTTCGCGATCGCGACGCTGGCGGCGCTGTCGATGGCGGGCATCCCGCTGCTGAACGGCTTTCTCTCCAAGGAGATGATGCTCGAAGAGGCGACGCATACGACGCTGTTCGGTATGCCGATGCTGGTCACGGTCGTGGCGACGATCGGCGCGCTGTTCTCCGCGGCCTATTCCTTTAGGCTCATCGCGCATACCTTCCTCGGGCGCGAGCGCGACGATTACCCGGCGCATCCGCATGACCCGAATCCCGGCATGTGGCTGCCGCCTGCCCTCCTGATCATTCCCGTGGTCGGCATCGGCCTGTTTCCTGCGCTGGCCGAGCCCTTCGTCAAGCTCGTCACCGGTGCCGTGATCGGCGGCGCGGCCGAGATGCCCGACGCGCATCTCAAGATCTGGCACGGGCTGACCCCGGCGCTGGCCATGTCGGCCATTGCGGTGCTGGGCGGCGCGGTGCTGCTGGCGGCCTTCGCGCCGCTGTCGCGGGTCTGGGAGGCCGCGCGGCGTCCCGAGGCCAAGCACATCTTCGACAGGCTTATCGACGTGTGCGTGCGGGGCGCCCGGCGCGTCACGCTGGGCCTGCATGACGGGGCCTTCACCCGCTATGCCGCGATCATGGTGCTGACGGTGGTGGCCGTGGGCGCGCATTCGTGGTTCTCTGGGACCACCGGCACCGAGACCCGCCGCCCGCTGCTTCCGGTGACACCAATCGCCGTCGCCGCATGGGCGATGCTGATCGCCGCCACCGGCTTTCTCGTTGCGGCGCATCGCAATCGCCTCGCCGTGCTGATGCTGATGGGAATCATCGGCCTGATGGTCTCGGTTGGCTTCAACCATTTCTCGGCGCCCGATCTCGCTCTGACGCAGATCTCGGTCGAGGTGGTGACGATCATCCTGCTGCTTCTGGCGCTGAACTTCCTGCCCAACACCACGCCCAACGAATCCGGCGCGCTGCGACGGACGCGTGACGCGATCATCGCGGGCGCGGGCGGCATCGCCGCGACCGCGCTGACATGGACCATCCTGTCGACCGAGTTTCCGATCGCGCCGATCTCGGACTATCACCTCGCCAACTCCTACAAGGGCGGCGGCGGCGACAACGTCGTCAACGTGATCCTCGTGGATTTTCGGGGCTTCGACACCTTCGGCGAGATCATCGTGCTTGGCATCGCGGCCCTTGTCATCTACGCGCTGACCGAGGCGCTGCTCTCGAGCACGGTGCGCCGCCGCCTGCTTAACCGCGGCTACGAGGAAACGCAGGCCGGCGGCGCGCATCCGCTGATGATGGTGGTGCTGACGCGGGTGATGATGCCGGTGATCCTGATGGTCGGCGTCTACATCTTCCTGCGCGGGCACAATTCGCCCGGCGGCGGCTTTGTCGCGGGCCTCGTCGTGGCCATCGCGGTGGTGACGCAATACATGGCCAGCGGCTTTGCATGGGCCGCGCGGCGGCAGCGCTACCCCTATCACGGGATCATCGGCGCGGGCGTCTTCGTCGCCGGTCTCACCGGCATCGGCGCCTGGCTCGCGGGCCAGCCTTTCCTGACATCGGCCTTCGGATATTTCCGCATCCCGCCGATGGAGGAGTTCGAGCTGGCCACCGCCATGGGCTTCGATCTCGGCGTGTTCCTCGCCGTGGTCGGCGCGGTGATGCTGTCGCTCGAAAGTTTCTCGCGCCTGGGCTACAGGGCCGGGACGGAAACCTCCGATCACGCGATGGATATCGACCCTTCGCGCGACGAAGAGCTCACCCCGGCCGCAGGCGAACAAGGCAAGGTTATCTGACATGGAACTCCTGATCGCATCCGCCGTCGGCGTCCTGTCCGCCGCCGGCATCTACATGGTGCTGCGCCTGCGCACCTTTCCGGTGATCATCGGAACCTCGCTTCTGAGCTACGCGGTGAACGTCTTTCTCTTCGCCTCGGGGCGGCTGGCGATGAATGCCCCGCCGGTGCTGCGCGACGGGGCCGTCCGCTACACCGATCCGCTGCCGCAGGCGCTGGTGCTGACGGCGATCGTCATCTCCTTCGGCATGACGGCGGTGGTGGTGATCATGGCGCTGGGAAGCTGGCTGTCGTCAGATGACGACCTCGTCGACCGCCCCGCCGTCTCGGAGGGCGACGCCCGCGCGCCCTCGATGCCCGAAGGAGACGCATGATGAGCCATTGGTTGATCACCCCCGTCGTGCTGCCCGCGATGCTGGCCGCGATCCTCGTGCTGATGGTGCGCGAGCACATCGTCGTGCAGCGGGCGCTGTCGATGGCGGGCGCGCTGGCGCTGGCGGCGATCGCGACGGGCCTGTTCTGGCAGGCCTCGGACGGCACGATCACGCTCTACCAGCTTGGCAACTGGCCCGCGCCGTTCGGCATCGTGCTCGTCGGGGACCGGCTCTCGACCCTGATGGTGTTGCTCACGACGCTGCTGGCACCGCTGGTGCTTCTCTATGCCATCGGCTCGGGCTGGGACGCGCGGGGACGGCATTTTCACCCGCTGTTCCAGTTCCAGCTGATGGGCATCCTCGGCGCCTTCCTGACCGGCGACGCCTTCAACCTCTTCGTCTTCTTCGAGGTGCTGCTCATCGCCTCCTACGGCCTGATGATCCATTCGGGCGGGCGCGAACGGCTGCGCGCGGGCACACAATACGTGCTCTACAACCTGCTCGGCTCGACCCTGTTTCTCTTTGCCCTCGGTACGATCTACGCCCAGACGGGCACGCTCAACATGGCCGATCTTGCAGGCCGGGTAGCCGAGCTCGACGCCAGCGCCTCGGGCGGCATCCGTGTCGCCGCGGTGCTGCTGCTCATGGTCTTCGCCATCAAGGCCGCGGTGCTGCCGCTGCATTTCTGGCTGCCCGACAGCTATGCGCAGGCTCCCGCGCCCGTCGCGGCCCTCTTTGCGATCATGACTAAGGTTGGTGCCTACGGCATCATCCGCTTTTACACGCTGGTCT
This sequence comes from Limimaricola cinnabarinus, assembly GCF_047631075.1. Taxonomy (NCBI): domain Bacteria; kingdom Pseudomonadati; phylum Pseudomonadota; class Alphaproteobacteria; order Rhodobacterales; family Paracoccaceae; genus Limimaricola; species Limimaricola cinnabarinus. The sequence continues at coordinate 173,705 of NZ_JBLHYX010000006.1, read as the reverse complement.
TCCCCCCTGATCTCGAAATCACCCAAGGCCTGTTCGACACCTGGCTGCTGCCCGCCGCGCTGCTGACGCTGGCGGTCGGCATGATCGGCGTGCTGGGGGCCGTACGCGTCGACCGGCTCATCGCCTTTTCGGTGATCGGCTCGATGGGCCTGCTGCTGAGCGCCGTGTCGGTCTTCACCCCCGATGGCATCGCCGCCGCGCTCTATTACGCGATCCATTCGACCTTTGCGACGGCGGCGCTGTTCCTGCTGGTCGACCAGATCAAGGAGCGTCGCGGAGAGGCGGGTCCGTTCCTCGTGCACGGGCGCCCGATCGAAGGCGGCGCGCTGATCGCGGGGATGTTCTTCGTCGCGGCCATCGCCATGACCGGGTTGCCGCCGCTGTCGGGTTTTCTGGGCAAGCTGCTGATCCTCGACGCGGCGCTCACCAGCCCGTTGGTCTGGTGGGTCTGGGCGGTGGTGCTGTCGGGTTCGCTCGTGGCCGTGGTCGGATTTTCGCGCGCGGGCTCGATGATCTTCTGGAAGGCGCATCAGGAGGGGCCCGACGGCCCGGTCGATTGCGAGACCGCCCCCGAAATCGAGGACGAAACCGCGCAGCCCGGCTCGACCAAGGGTCCGATCTCACCACGCCCGGTGCTGCCGATGATCGCGATCGGCGGGCTGATCGCGCTCCTGATCGCGCTGACCGTCTTCGCGGGCCCGGTCAACCGGGTGCTGAGCGCTACGGCAGCACAGCTTTTCGCACCCGAGCCTTATATCGAACTGGTGCTGACCACGCCCGGCAAGAAAATCAAGGACGACCCGCACGCTGTTGAGGGCGATCATGGCGACGCGGCAGATCTTGCCATTGACGACGAGACCTCGGACGCCACCGGAGAGGAGCACTGAAATGCCGCTGCGCCTGACCCGAAAGCTGCTGCCCCACCCGCTGCTCTCGACGCTGCTGGTGATCGTGTGGTGCCTGCTGATCAACGATCTTAGCCTCGGCACCGTGGTCTTCGGGGCGATCCTCGGCCTGCTGATCCCGATCTCCACCGCCGCCTATTGGCCCGATCGGCCCAAGATTACCCGGCCATGGCGGCTGGTCTCCTACATGCTTCTTGTGATCTGGGACATCATGGTCGCCAACGTGCAGGTGGCGATGATCGTGCTGTTCAAGCGCAACGACGACATGGCGCCGAACTGGGTGCTGATCCCCCTCGACCTGCGGTCACCCGAGGCGATCACCTTGCTCGCGGGCACCATCACCCTGACCCCCGGCACCGTCAGCACCGACCTCTCGGCCGATGGCAGGGCGCTACTGGTTCACGCGCTCGACGCCGCCGATCCGGAGGCGGTGCGCGACGACATCAAGACCCGCTACGAGCGGCGGCTGAAGGAGATCTTCGAATGATCGACACCGTCTTGTATTTTGCCATCGGCGCCGTCGGGCTGGCGCAGCTTCTGGCCATGGTCCGACTCGTGATCGGGCCGCACACCGGCGACCGCATTCTCGCGCTCGACACCATGGTGATCAACGCCATCGGCCTGATCATCCTGCTCGGGATGTTCTGGGGCACGCAGATCTACTTCGAAAGCGCGCTGATCTTCGCCATGCTCGGCTTCGTGTCGACCGTGGCGCTGGCGCGGTTCGTGCTGCGCGGGGACATCATCGAATGACCGACATCCCGTTTCTCATCGACATCCTTGTCGCCACGCTCCTGATCATCGGCGCCACCTTCACGCTGATCGGCTCCTACGGCCTCTTGAAGCTGGACCAGCCGATGAAGCGGCTGCACGCACCGACCAAGGCTTCGACACTAGGTGTGGGCTCGCTTCTGCTGGCCTCGATGATCCATGCCTTCGCCTCGGGCGAGGGCTCGCTGCACGAACTTCTGGTCATGGCCTTCCTCTTCGTCACGGCCCCCATCTCTGGAAATTTCATCGCCAAGGTGCATCTGCATCGGCAGCGCGGTGGCAAGGAGCTGCCCGCCCCGCCCGCCGAAGACGGCTGGGCGACCTATTCAGAAAAATGACGCACCCGGCCCCGCCGGGGCCGAGGAGCGAAACGTGATCGAGACATCCGCCCCCCGACAGGCCGGGCCTTTGCTGCATCTGCGCGGGCATGACGCGGAGGGGCTCCGCCTCGCCGCCGTGGTGATCCGCCCCGAGGATGCGCCCTGCGGCGATCTGCATGCAAGCGGCACCGCACACCGGGCGCGCCGCATCGCCACGCTGGAGGGTCTGGCGGTCTGGCGCTTCGATTTCCGGCTTGGCCCGCAGGATCGCGGCTACGCCTTCGAAGATACCGAATACCCGGTCGAAACCGATCTTGGCGGCGACCTGCGCCTCGCCTTCCTGTCGTGCAATGGCGAGGAGATCGGCGACATGGACCGCGATCCGGCCGAGCGCGACGCGATGTGGGAACGCATGCGCACAGAGCATGAGGACCAGCCCTTCGCCGCACTGTTGCAAGGCGGCGACCAGATCTATGCCGACGAGGTGACCCAAGGCCATCCGCTCAGCGATGGCTGGCCCGAGGACATCCCGCAGGGCGCCACCGAGGAGGATCTCTCCGAATTGGCCGCGCATCTGCGCGCGGGCTTCGTGAACCGCTACATGCGCGGCCTTGCTTCCCCGGCCTTTGGCGGGCTTGCGGCCCGTGTGCCGAGCCTGGCGGTCTGGGACGATCACGACATATGCGATGGCTGGGGCTCGCTGCCCGTGGCCGCGACCAATAGCGCCGTGGGACGGACGCTGTTTTCCGTGGCCCGCGAGATGTACCTGCTGTTCCAGCATGGCGCTGTCGAGGCGGATGTGGCCGACATTTTCGTCGACCCCTCCGGCATGCAACTCGGCTGGCAGCGCCAGCTTCCCGGCGTGACACTGATGGCGCCCGACCTGCGCTCCGAACGGGGTCGCAGGCGGGTCATGGGCGAGGCGGGCTGGCGGTTGCTGGAACGCCCCGTGCCGGAACCGGAGCGCACGATCATCGTCTCGTCCGTGCCACTCCTCGGTCCGCGCCTGTCTCTGGTCGAGGCGGTGATGTGGCTCTGGCCCGGCATGCAGAAATACGAGGACGATTTGCGCGACCAGTGGCAGAGCCGGGCCCATCGGGAGGACTGGAAACGAGCCCTGCGGGCCGTGCTGGGCCTTCGCGCGCAAGGCCCGGTGACGGTCCTTTCGGGTGAGATCCACCTCGCCACCCGCGCCGAAATGGCCGCGTCGCCCGGCCCGGTGCATCAGCTCGTCGCCTCGGGCATTGCGCACCGCGCACCGCCCAAGGGCTATGCGCGGGGTCTGGGTTGGCTGGCTTGGCTTGGCGAGGGGCCGCTTTCGGGGCACAGGATTCGCATCCTGCCGCCGCCGGGAATGCGGCGGCGCTACGTCGCCGAGCGCAACTTCCTCGTGCTGGAACGGCGGGACGGCGATTGGAACGCCGTGTGGCATCTCGAGGAAAGCGGCGAGACGCTGCCGCTGCCGATCTAGGGGATAGGCAACTCCACCCGCGCCTCGAGACCGCGCGGCGCGCGGTTCGACAGCGCGATCTCGCCACCATGGGCGCGGATGATGGTGCGGGTGATCGACAGCCCAAGCCCTGCCCCGCCGGTGTCCTGGCTACGGCTGTCCTCGCCACGCACAAAGGGCTCGAACATGCCTTCGAGCCGCGCCTCGGGGATACCCGGCCCGTCATCATGAACGCGCACCACCACCTGCCCGCCATCGTGCGAGAGCATCACCCGCGCCGCCCCGCCATAACGGATCGCATTGTCGATGAGGTTGCCGAAGGCGCGCGACAGGGCCACGGGCCGCCCTCTCACCATGGGCGCCGCACCGCCCTCGAAGCTGGCACCGCGCTCCTCGCAGAGCCGCTCCAGCAGCGCGCCGAGATCGATTTCGGCGGGGGCCTCGGCGTCGTGGCCACTCTTGGCGAAGGCCACGAGCCCCTCAGCCATCACCGCCATCTCGTCGAGCGTGCGGATCATCGGCACGCCCTCGTCCTCGTCGAGCATCTCGGCACGGATGCGCAGACTGGTGATCGGCGTCCGCAGGTCGTGCCCGACGGCGGCGAGAGTGCGCAGGCGCTCGGCCTCGAATCGTGCGATCCGGGCCTGCATATCGTTGAACGCCGCCGCCGCCGCATGCATTTCGCGCGCTCCGGTCTCGGGGACACGCAGGCTGCGATCACCGCGCCCGGCGGCGCGCGCGGCTACGGCCAATGCGCCCAAGGGCCGGGTCAGCTGCCGCACGAACCACAGGCCCACGGCCAGCACCGTGACCAGAGACAGGCCCAGCACCAGCAGGAACACCTCCTCCTGCACGCCGTTCGCCGGTCTCAGACCCGACGTGACGACGTTGAGCCAACCGCCGCTGCTGTCCGCTCCCAGCGCGATGGAGATGACGATACCCGAAGGGCCACCCCGCATGGCCGGGTCATGAGCCTGCCAGCCCGCCGCCTCTGGGCGCTGGCTTCCGCGCTCGTGCATGGCGACATGCACCCTGCGCCCGTCCAAGGCCGCCACGAGGCGCGCCTCAAGCGCCGCCGCACGCTCCGAACTCGCAGCAGCAGGTCGGAGCACCAAAGGCACAGGCGCGACATCGATCCGCGCCAGACGGGTCGAGGCCCGCCGCGCCAGAACCTCTCTCGCGCGCGGGTCCAATGCCTCCATCGCGGGCACCAAGGCCACGATCCGCTCGACCTCCCGCGCGGCTCCGGCCTCGCGGTCGAGACGTGCGCGTTCGAAGGACAACAGGCCCAGCGCCACGAGATTGGCCGTGACCAGCGCCGCCGCGAGCAGCAGCGCGAATCGCGCGGCGAGGCCCTTCGGCAGCAGTCGCGCGACTGCGTTCATTGCGCCGCCTCGACTTCGGCGGCGAGAAGATAGCCGCCGCCCCATTCGGTGACGATGAGACGTGGCTGCTTGGGATCGTCCTCGATCTTGCGGCGCAGGCGGCTGATCTGGTTGTCGATGGCGCGGTCATAGGCCTTGGCCTCGCGCCCGGCCATAAGGTCGAGCAGCCGCGAGCGATCGAGCACGGTGCGCGGCGCGTCAAGAAACAGACCCAGCAGGCGGTTCTCGCCGGAGGTCAGTTCGGCCTCGCGCCCGTCGTCGTGCCGCAGGCCGCGCGCCGCCGGATCATGGGTCCAGCCCGCGAAACGGCGCGGCGTCGCATCGAGCGTCGGCGCGGAGGGCGGCGCGCGGCGCAGCACGGCGCGCACCCGCGCGAGCAATTCGCGCGGGTTGAACGGCTTGGTCACATAGTCGTCGGCGCCAAGCTCCAGACCGACGATGCGGTCGGTCTCGTCGGCCATGGCGGTGAGCAGGATCACCGGCGGCCCGCCGCGCGCCACCAGCCAGCGGCACAGGCTGAGCCCATCTTCGCCCGGCATCATCACGTCGAGCACCACGAGGCCGATCCGCGCCGTCTCGACGATGCCGCGGGCCTCGGCCGCGCTCGCCGCGAGCCGGACCCGGAACCCTTGTTTCTTAAGATACTGTCCCAGCGGTTCGCGGATGTCGCGCGCGTCGTCGACGACGAGGATCTGCTCGGCGGTCTCGGTCATGGGGCGGTCTCCTGCGGGGCTGAGGCCTCTGTTCTAAAGCAGCCCGAGGGGCGGTTGCCAGCATCGCTCGCCCCGATCGGCGCGAAGTTTTGTCGCCAGATGTATCACACGGAGGTGCTACCCGCTTGCCAGCCCGGCACGGTCTGGATACATCGGCATCGGGGCCGGCTTAGCTCAGCTGGTAGAGCGTCTGATTTGTAATCAGGGGGTCGGGGGTTCGAGTCCCTCAGCCGGCACCATAAATTTCGAACATTCAACGGTTGGCCCGCGCGAGAAAGCCGACCGCGATCAACCCCACGGCGGTGATCATCAGCGCCGCCGGCGCGGCCTCGGCGATGTTTTCGAGGCTGGCCTTGGCATGCACCCGCGTCGCCAGCGTGTCGTAACCGAAGGGGCGCAACAGCAGCGTTGCCGGCAATTCCTTCATGCAATCCACGAAGACCAGCAGCAGCGCCGAGCCGACGCTGGCGCGAATGAGGGGCACATGCACCCGCCGCAGCGTGCCGCCCGCCGTCTGACCGAGAGAGCGCGCTGCCATTGGCAGGCTCGGCGAGACCCGGCCCAAGGCCGCGTCGGCGGTGCCCTGCGCGATGGCAAAGAACCGCACGCAATAGGCCAGCACCAAGGCCGCCGCCGTGCCGGTAAAGATGAGGCCCGGATCGCGTCCCGTGAGGGCAAGGATCGCATCCGCCAGCGCGTTGTCGAAGAACGCCAGCGGGATCAGGATGCCGATGCCCAGCACCGCGCCGGGGGCGGCATAGCCGATCGCCGTCACCGGCAGGAGGAGCACCGGCAGGCGATGCCCCGAAAGCCGCGTGCCATAGACCATGAACAGCCCCGCCAGCACCGTGACGACCGCCGCCACGCCGCCTGTGGTCAATGTGTGATAGAACGCCTTGACCAGCCCCGGCGCCGCCCATTCGCGCGCGTCGAGCGCGTGGCTCACCAGCACCGCGACAGGCAGCACGAAGCCCGCGAGAAACGGCAGCAGGCAAGCCAGCGCGGCCAGCGCGCCGCGCCCGCCCGACAGGCGCATCGGCGTGACAGGGCGCGGCTGACGGGCCGAGCCGAAAAAGCGCGAGCGGCGGCGGCTCAGCTTTTCGAGCGTCACCAGAAACACGATCATCGCCAGCACCAGTGTCGCGATCTGCGCCGCGCCGCCAAGATTGCCCGCCTGCAGCCAGACGGTGAAGATGCCGGTGGTCAGCGTCTGCACCGCGAAATAGTCGACGACGCCGAAATCGTTGACCGTCTCCATCATCACCACCGCGACGCCCGCCGCGATCGCTGGCCGGATCAGCGGCAGGCCGACGCGAAAGAACCTGCCCCACGGGCCGACCCCCAAGGCCCGCGCCACCTCGAACCCCGCGCCGGACTGTTCGCGCAGGGCGGCGCGGGCCAGCAAATAGACATAGGGGTAGAGCGCCGCCGACAGCACGAGGATCGCCGCGCCGCGCGACCGGATCTGTGGAAAAGCGTAATCGCGCGCGTCCTGCCAGCCCATGATCCCGCGCAGGGCGGTCTGGACCGGGCCCGCATATTCGAGAAAATCGACCAGCGCATAGGCGCCCACATAGGCCGGTACCGCGAGCGGCAGCAAAAGTGCCCATTGCAACCAGCGATGGCCTGGAAAGCGGTACATCACAACGAGCCAGGCCGCCCCCGCCCCCACCGCGGCGGTAATCGCCCCGACCGAAAGCATCAGCAGCACCGTATTGCCCAGATAACGCGGCAGCGTCGTCGAGAGGAGATGCGGCCAGATGTTGTTCTCGGGGTTGAGCGCGAACCAGATCACCGACAGCACCGGCAGCAGCACCAGCGCGGCGATCGCCACGGCCCCGGTCGACCACGGGTCCAGACGGGTTCTCGACCCTTTCGTGGCGCTTGTCTGACTGGTTTGATCGGACATGGAGAGGCGGTAGCTCAAAGCAGTTTCGCTGTCCATATAACTCATTATATTGGGGTCGATACGCCGGGGTCGCGGCACAAGATCACAAGGGGCCACCAAGGCTGCCGCGATCGAACGGGAACGGGGACCGAAGCCGCATGGACATCGCCTTTCACATCGGCGCCAACTGCACCGATGACGACCGTTTGCTGAAATCGGTCGCGAAGAACCTGCCGCTTCTGGCGAGCCAAGGCACCCGCGTGCCCAACCCCGCGCGGTATCGCCGCCTGATCCGCGAGACGATCCAGCATCTGCGCGGCGCGCCCCCCGAACCCGGCACCCGGGACGTGCTGATCGATGCGATCCTCGATCACGGCGAGACCACCGAGCGGCTGGTCATGGGCAACCCGGCCTTCATCTGCACGCCGGCGCGGATCTGCGAGGCCGGGTGCTTTCACGAGATGGCGACTTTCAAGGCGCGTTCGCTGCGGGCGCTGTTTCCCGAGGATCGGATCGAGATGTTCCTGAGCATCCGCAACCCGGCGAGCTTCGTGCCCGCCTGCTGGGAGCAGACCCGCGGCCGTGGCTTCGACGCGTTCATGGCCGGTCTCGATCCGCGTTCGATCCTGTGGTCGGACGTGGTGGCCCGGCTGCGGCACGCGGCCCCCGACGCCGGGCTGACCGTCTGGTGCGACGAGGATTCGGCGCTGCTGTGGCCCGATCTGGTGCGGGCGCTGGCCGGGCTCGGGCCCGACGCGCCGATCGAGGGCGCACATGACCTCGTCTACGAGATCATGCACCCAGAGGGCGCGGCACGCCTGCGCGATTATCTCGAGGCGCATCCCCCAGCCTCGCCCGAACAGACCCGGCGCGTGGTGTCGGCGTTTCTCGACAAATACGCCCGCCCCGACGCGGTCGAAAGCGAGATCGACCTGCCAGGGTGGGACGCAGCGCTAATTGCCGATCTGACCGCGATCTACGAGGCCGACCTCGAACGGATCGCGCGGATGGAGGGCGTGCGCTTCCTCGCCGCCTGAGCGGCGAGGTGCGGCGTCAACTCATGCCAAGTGCTGCCTTGTACATGTCGAGCACCGCCTCTTCCTCGGCGATGTCGTCGGCGTCGCGCTTGCGCAGCGCGATCACCTTGCGCAGGATCTTGGTGTCGTAGCCGCGCCCCTTGGCCTCCGCCATCACTTCCTTGATGCCTTCGGAAATGTCCTTCTTCTCGGCTTCGAGATGCTCGACGCGCTCGATGAACTGGCGCAGTTCCTCGCCCGCCGCATTGCTTTGCACGTCGATGACGGATGACTCGCTCATGGGCTTCTCCTGATGGGCCGATAACGGGTCCATTCCCTAGCGCCCGGCCGGGCGGGCTTCAAGCGCCGCCGGGGCCCTGACGGGACGGGAGGCGGGCTTGTGCCGCCGCGGCGGCGGCTTTAGTGCGACAGGCGCAGGATCAGCGGGAGTGCGGGCATGGACATCATCATCTGGATCGGCGCGGCGATCACGCTGGCGGGCTTTGGCGCCATCGTCTGGAGCCTTGTCGCGGTGGTGCGGCTGCGGCGGCTCGGGCTCGATGACGCGCAGATGCGTGCGCGCCTCGCGCGGGTCGTGCCGCTCAATATCGGCGCGCTGATGCTGTCGATGCTGGGACTGATGATGGTGGTGGTCGGCCTCATCCTGTCCTGACGACCTCGCTGCGGCCCCGCCGCAGCGCCGCGTCGATGTCGTCATCCGTCTCAGTGGCGGCCCGCAGCAGGGACGGCGTATTGAAGACGGGGTCCTCCTCGGCCCAGAACTGCATCCGCTCCACCAGCGGGCCAAGGCCCTGCTGTCGGGCCTCGAAGAACGGCCCTCCCGTCAGCCGCGACCAGCCCAGACCGTGCACGGCCAGCGCATCGATATCCGAAGCGCGAGCCACGCGGCCCGCCGCAAGAAGCCGTGCACCCTGCGCCACCGATGCGGCGAGCCTGCGTTGGCCGCTCAGCCCTTCGCTGCCCCGCGTCAGCACCGCCAGAAGTCCCCGTCCCAGAGCGGTCGGACCGGCCCGGCCCGGCCTGCGTTCGAGCAGCGCCGTAGAAATTCGCCGCTCGGCGAAGTAGACATGTCGCAGCGCGAGAAACTGCGGATCGGCCAGCGCGTCGGCATGAGCCGTCCGCTCGAAGCGCAGTGCCGCACCGGCGGGGAGCAGCAGAGCCGCCTCGATGCAATCGACGATCCGCGCAGCGCTGCGCAGCGCAGCCTGAGCGATCGCGCTCTGCTTGCCCCGCACCGTGTCGAGCCACTCCGCCCCGTCAGCCGTCCGTTCGCGCCGACCCGCGACCGGACGGGGCCGGATACCCGCCGCCGCGAGTTGGGCCGCCAGCGCATGAGCCGCGCCAAGAAGATCGTCGGTCACAATGCCGTCAAGCACGCCCATCTCGCGCGCCACCTGCGCCGTGATGGGCCGCCCGCGCAATAACAGGTCGAGCGCGGCCCTAGCGCCGCACAGGGCGGCGAGGCGCTGCCCCCCCCCCGCCCCCGGCGGGAGGCCAAGCACGATATCGGGCAACCCAAAACGCGCCTCGCCTACCGCGAGGCGGTAATGCGCGGCCAGCGCCAGTTCGGCCCCGCCGCCGATGGCGCTTCCGGGCAGGGCCGCCACCACAGGGACCGGCAATCGCTCCAACCTGCGGCAGATCGCAGCAAGCTCGGCGCCCTTGCCCGGTCGATCCAGTTCGCGCAGGTCCACCCCGACCGAGAACACCCCGTTCGCCCCGGTGAGCACGACGCCGCGCGGGCCGTTGTCGCCCTGCAACGCGGCTTCGATCCTGGAAAGCGCGGCGGCGAGCGCATGGCGCGTGGCGGAATCGAGCGCATTGCCCGGGCTCGATTCGAGCGTGATCCGCGCGATGCCGTCGATCAGCCGCGTCGTGACCGTCCCTCCCTGCATCGCCGTTCTCCCCGCATGCTGCCTAGCTTTCGCCATGATCGGCGGCGCGCCGCACAGGCGCAAGTCCCGGCGATTCCGCGGTCCCGGCCAATGGCAGCCGCGCAACGCGTCTGGACGTGTCAGCGGCGAGACGGTAATCATCGCCGCATGGACATACGCCGCATCAGCCCCGACTACGCCGTCAGCCCGCAGATCGAGCCGGAGGACATTCCCGCCATCGCCGAGGCCGGATTTACCACGGTCTTGTGCAACCGCCCCGACGAGGAGGTTCCCGTCGAGCTGCAGGCCGAGACGTTGCGCATCGCCGCCGAAGCGGCCGGTCTGCGCTTTGCGGTCAACTCGGTCACGCATCAGGGGCTGAACCGCGAGATCGTCGATCGGCAGATGCAGGTGCTCGACGGCTCCGACGGCCCGGTTCTCGCCTATTGCGCGTCAGGCACGCGCTCCTCGATCGTCTGGTCGCTCGGCCAGGTCGCGCGGATGGAGACCGACGCCATCATCGAAGCCACCGCCAAGCAGGGCTACGATCTCGAACGCCTGCGTCCGCAGCTCGATGCGCTGCGCGAGGACGACGAAGCCGAGGGTTAGCCCTCGACCGCCGGACGCGCCCTTGATCGTTGATGGCATGGCGCCCGTGATATCCTGCAACCGATCAAGATGCCGACCGTTCGAGCCGGACCTTGCGACATGGCAGCGCGTTCGCTTTCGATACACGAGGTGTCGCGCGATAGAGGTCGAAAGCCTCATTCAGACCTTGGTTAGGTGCCCATGCTGCGCCGGGGCCCACTGGTGGACCCGTTCGTGCGCACGAGGACACCGGATCTGATTTGGCGGTGGGACTTCAACGTGTCTCGCTGGTCGGAGAGGGCGGCAGTTCGACCCGAAAGACACCGCCGCCCTGGCCGGGGAGATAGCGGATGCCGCCACCCAGCCGGGTCATGATCTCGCGGCAGATCGCAAGGCCGAGCCCGGCTCCGCCAGCCTTGCCGGCATCGCTGAGCCTCGAGAACTTCTCGAAGATAACCCGTCCCTGATCGGGGGGAATGCCGGAGCCGTTGTCGATGAAGTCGACGGCGTGGACGGCCGGGTTCCAGACGATGCGCAGCTCGGGCCGCGGCGCGTCGCAATATTTGCGGGCGTTGGCGATCAGGTTGATGAAGACCTGTGCGAGCCGATCGGGATCGGTCACGACCTCCAGCCTGTCGAGTTCGGGATCACGGTGCAGCCCGAGCCCGTCGCGCAAGGGCAATGCCGCATCGAGCGCACGATCGACCACCCCGCCCAAAGAGGTCGGGCGCAGGTCGAGCAGCCCCTGCCCCGCTTCGAGCACCGACAGATCGAGCAGGTCGTCGAGCAGCCGCGTCAGGCGCCCCGCCTCATCCCCGATGATTCCGGCGAAACGCTCCTGCTCGGCCTCGTCGAGCCCGCCCTCGCGCAGGATCTCGGCAAAGGCGCGGATGGAGGTCATCGGCGTGCGCAGTTCGTGGCTGATCTGGCTCAGAAAGCCGTCCTTCTGTACCGAGAGCGCAGTGAGCTTGGCATTGGCCTCGCGAAGCGCCGCCGCCGTGCGCCCGAGCTCGGCCGACTTCTGTTCCAGCCGATTCGAATATTCCATGATCTGCGCGGTCTCGTCCGCCACGGCGATCAGGTCCTCGACCGAGACGCTGACGCCCTCGGTCATCTGGCCGATCATCGCATGCGCCGTCGCCGCTCCGACCGAGCCCGCGAGTTCGCGCTCCAGCGCGCGGATGAATTCGGGGGTGACGTCCGGCAGCCGTCCCTCCTTGCCCTGAAGGGCCGCGTGGCTGGCAAAGATCGCCTGCGCCTCGGGCGCGCCGATGATGCGCTGGGCCATGACAAGCAGCGGCTCGGCGTCGGCGGCCCCGCGTGCCCAGCTTCCCGGCCCTTCGGAGAGTTCGAAGACGCCGACGAACTGCGCACCCTGCAATCGCTCCACCGGGCCGGGAAAGCTCGCCAGCGACACCGCGACAAAGCCCGCGACGTTGAGCGCCAGAGACCACAGCGCTGCGTGCAGCACCGGGTCGAGCCCGCCGGTCCAGAACAGCGCCTGCGGGCGCAGGAAATCAATGCCGAACGGCCCTGCCTGCATCACCCCGGCCGGGATCGCTGTGCCGTCGCCGACGCTGGGCAGGAACATCGCCCAGAACCAAACTGCAAAACCCAGCAGCAGCCCCGTCGCCGCGCCGCCGCGCGTCGCCCCGCGCCAGAACAGCCCGCCGACGAGCGCCGGCAGCACCTGCACCACGCCCACGAAGGCCACCAGACCGATCGAGGCCAGCGCCGTGCCGCCGCCCGACAGCCGGAAATAGAGATAGCCCAGCCCCAGCACACCGAGGATCGAGGCCCGCCGCGCCGTCAGCACCATGGCGCGCACATCGCCCGCCATCATCGCGCCGCCCCTGCGCGAGCGCAGCCACATCGGCACGATGATGTGGTTCGACATCATCGTGGCAAGCGCGATCGTCGCAACCATCACCATCGAGGCGGCCGAGGAAAACCCGCCCAGAAAGGCCCAGACTGCCAGCCCGTCGCGCCCTTGGCTCAGCGGCACCGTCAGCACGAACATGTCGGGGTTGGTGCCTGCGGGCAGGATGTCGAGCCCGGTTACGGCGATCGGCACCACAAAGAGGCTCATCAGCGCGAGGTAGAGCGGAAAGGCCCAACTCGCGGTGGCGAGGTGGCTCTCATCCGCGTTCTCGACCACCAGCACCTGAAACATACGCGGCAGGCAAAGGAAGGCCCCCGCCGAAAGCAGCGTGAAGCCGATCCAGCGTCCGCCCGACTGCTCCCAAGCGGCGATGGGAGAGGCGTCGAGCCGAGCCAGCATGTCGGAGACGCCGCCGCCCAAGCCCCAAACCACGTAGATGCCCAAGCCGACCAGCGCGCCGAGCTTGACCACCGCTTCGACCGCGATCGCCATGACGATGCCGTGGTGGCGTTCGTTGCTGTCGAGGTTGCGGGTGCCGAACAGGATGGTGAAGAGCGCCAGCCCCACGGCCGACCACAATGCTGCCGAGCCGCCGTCCCGCGCCGTCCAGCCGCCCTCTCCGCGTGCCGCGAAGACGTCGAGCGACTGTGCGATAGATTGCAGTTGCAGCGCGATGTAGGGCGTGACGCCGACCACCGCCAGCAGGGTCACGATTACCCCCAGAAGGCTCGACTTGCCAAAGCGCGAGGACACTAGATCGGCGATCGAGGTGATCCTCTGGGCGCGGCCGATGCGCACCAGCTTGCGCAGCAGCCACCACCAGCCGATCATCACGAGGCTGGGACCGAGATAGATGGTAAGGTATTCCAGACCTGAGCGGGCGGCATAGCCGACCGCGCCGTAGAAGGTCCAAGCGGTGCAATAGATCGACAGCGACAGAGTGTAGATCCACGGGCTGCGCAGCCAGCCGTCGCGACCCTGCGCGGCACGGCGCTCGGCCGCGAAGGCCACGCTGAACAGGAAGGCGCCGTACAGCAGCGCGATCGAGACGAGGGCGTTGAAGCCGAGCATCGGCCTAGCCGTCCGTATCAGTGTCGCGTTCGGCCCGGCGCAGCGCACGGGCAAGCGCCGCCGAAGCCAGCACGCTCAGGCCCCATGTCACGAAGAGATAGACCAGCACCGCCGAGACCTGCGTTTCGCCATGCGGCCAGAGCAGCGGCAAGGCCCACAGGAACGCTGCCGCCACAGGGGCCAGACGGGCCGTGTCGTGCAGCCTGCGGCGGCGGTAGGAGGCGCGGGCGAGAAAGACCGGAGGCCTCGTTCCCGAACGCGGGCCCTCAGCCATTGGCAAGCGCGCGCACCCGGTCGAGCACTTCGGCGTTCGAGAACGGCTTGGTCATAAAATGGGTGGCCCCCAAGCGCATCGCCAGATCGCGGTCGCGCGCCTGACCGCGCGCGGTCAGCATCATCACCGGCAATGTCCGCGTCGCCGGATCGCCGCGCAGCTCCTGCAGAATGTCAAAGCCCGAACGGCCCGGCAACATCGCGTCGAGGATCACCAGATCGGGCGGATGCGCGCGCACTCTCTCGACCGCGCTAAGCCCGTCTGAATGGGTGTGCACGGTCCAGCCATCGCGCGACAGGATGAAGCTCACGGCCTCGATGATGTTCGGCTCGTCCTCGATCAGCAGGACACGTCTGGCCATCCTCGGCCCCTCCCTCGCGCACGGTCCTCCCCCGGACCGCGTGCTTTTACCGCGCCACTATCGCCGGGGCGTCCGGTGCTGTCAAAGCCTCCTCTTCCGGGCGCGGCAGCAGCGGCGGCTCGCGCCGGGCCGCGCAGCCGCGACGCGGACACAACCGGCAGCCCGGTCCGACCGCCCTCTCGGGCAGCGTCTGGGGCGCGGCATCCTGTGGCAGCATCAGCATCACCGCCTCGACCCTTGGCGCCGCACCCCAATCCGCGGTGGGCATAAGCGTGGCGACGGTGCAGCACAACACGCCGCCGGTCCCGTCTCCCGTCTCCTCCTCCGCGCCCGGCAACCGCGCCACCGCGCGCAGTGGCCGTCCGGGGCGCACCAGCGCCTCGAACAGCGGCCAGAGCGGACAGGCCGCGCCGCCGCGCGGAAGCGTCAGCCCGTCGAGCGGGCGGCGCCGCAGTATCGCGCCCGACGCGTCGCAGACCACGAGACCCGCCCGGGGCGGGCCGATCCCCGCCGGCAGCGTTGCAAGACGACGCATCACCCGCTCCAGCGGCTGGTTCAGCCACGCTGCGATCACCAGCGGGTCCGGGCTGTCCTGCCAAGCCTGCGCCACGGCGTCGAGCGGCAGCGCCGCGGCATCGGCGCGGTAGATGTCGAGTTGGTGTTTCAGCACGCTTTGCGCCGCGGCGTCGAGCCCCGGCGCGCCGGAGGCGATCTCGTCGGGGCGCATCGCGGGCTGCGCTCCTTCGAGCGCGGGAAGGTGGTGGTCCATCGTCTCGAGGAACCGCTCCACCTGCTCGTGGGGCGATAGTGCGGCCCCGCCCGGATCGCCGCCCGGCGCCTCGAGATAACCTGCGAGCCTGCGGCTGCTATCGGCGAGCCGCAGGCTCTCGGCGTGGATATTGCGGTGAAACCGGGCCTGCCAATCCCGGTCGAGCGTCTCGCTCCCCGCGAGGATCGAAGCGGTGGAGCGGATTGCCGTGGCAGCGGTGATCACCTGATGCAGGGAGGCCGAAAGCTCCGGATCATGGGCAAGCCGGTCGCCCAGCGCCGCGACCTGCCCCTCTAGCGTCTCGATCTGCCGCGCCTGCGCATCGACCAACGCCGCCCAGTCCGGAAACCGCCCAGCGAACTCCTCCGGCGCGCTTCCAGGCCGTCCCTGCGCCGCCGCCGCCGCCGCGAGCCGCGCGACCAGCGCACCGCCCGCCCCTTCGGAAAGCAGCGCGGGCTCGAGATCGAGCGCGCGCGCGATGGCGTTGAGAAGCTTGCCGCCGATGCGGCGGCGATTGTGTTCGATCAGATTCAGATAGGAGGGCGAGACGCCGATGCGCCGCGCAAGCTCACCCTGCGCCACCCCCGCATCCAGCCGCCGCGCCCGGATCCGCGTCCCGGCAAGCGCGCCGCTCGCGGATGGTCCGACGCTCATGCTGCGGTGCCGTTGCTGCAAGCGCGAGAAAAGGGATTTACCGGTTTACGATGGGTCATGTCGATAAATTTACAGCAAATGGCCAACAGTCCAAGCACTTGTTGCGCGATTTTCATCGAAGCCCCGATACTGCCCTTGCATCGAAAGATGTGGCGGCGCGGGTCGGGCGGAGGAGGTCCGGCGCGCATCGACCGGAATATCAGGGAGGAGACCACATGAGACGACAGAACTTCTCGCGGCGCGGCCTTTTGAAGACCGGCGCCGTGGGCAGCGCGGGTCTGGCGATGCCGACGATCTTCGCGTCCGGCGCTTCAGCCTTCACCAACAACCCGACCGGCGGCTCGGTCACGCTCGGCTTCAACGTGCCGCAGACCGGGGCCTATGCCGACGAGGGCGCCGACGAGCTGCGCGCCTTCGAACTCGCGGTCGAGCATCTCAACGGCGAAGGCGACGGAGGAATGCTCAACACGTTCTCCTCCAAGGCGCTCGACGGCACCGGCATCATGGGCAAGAAGGTCGAATTCGTCACCGGCGATACCCAGACCAAGTCCGACGCCGCCCGCGCCTCTGCGCAGTCGATGATCCAGAAGGACGGCGCGATCATGATCTCCGGCGGCTCGTCCTCGGGCGTTGCCGTCGCCGTGCAGGGCCTGTGTCAGGAGGCGGGCGTAATCTTCATGGCCGGTCTCACCCATTCCAACGACACCACCGGCAAGGACCGCAAGGCCAACGGCTTCCGCCACTTCTTCAACGCCTACATGTCGGCCGCAGCACTCGCGCCGGTGCTGCAGAACCTCTACGGCACCGATCGCAAGGCCTACCACCTGACCGCCGACTACACCTGGGGCTGGACCCAGGAGGAATCGATCGCCGCGGCAACCGAGGCGATGGGCTGGCAGACCGCCGAGAAGGTGCGCACGCCGCTCGGCGCGGGGGACTTCTCCTCCTATATCGCGCCGGTGCTGAATTCGGGCGCCGACGTGCTGGTGCTCAACCACTACGGCGGGGACATGGTGAACTCGCTCACCCAAGCCGTGCAGTTCGGACTGCGCGACCGGCAGGCCAATGGCAAGGACTTCCAGATCGTCGTGCCGCTCTATTCGGAGCTGATGGCGCGCGGCGCGGGCTCCGCCATCTCGGGCATTCCCGGCTCGCAGAACTGGGACTGGAAGCTTGAGGACGAGGGCACCAAAGCCTTCGTGAAAAGCTTTGGCGAGAAATACGGCTTCCCGCCATCTCAGGCCGCGCACACCTGCTACGTGCAGACGCTGCTCTATGCGGACGCCGTGACAAGGGCGGGCGACTTCAATCCCTGCGCCGTGGTCGAGGCGCTGGAGGGCTTCGAGTTCGACGGCATGGGCAACGGTCCGACGCTGTACCGGGCCGACGATCACCAGTGCTTCAAGGACGTGGTGGTGGTGAAGGGGGCCGAGAACCCGCAGGACGAATTCCACCTCGTGGAAATCGTCGAGGTCACGCCGACCAAGCAGGTCACCTATGCGCCGGACCACCCGATGTTCGCGGGCGGCGCGCTGGGCGAGTGCAACCCGGGCGCCTGAGCGCCTTTACCATAATCAACCGGTCGCATGATCCGCGACCGGTCCCTCCCGACGCGCGCCCCGAGGGGTGCGCGATCGGGGGCGGTATGACCATCCTCACAAATGGACGGGGACCATGGACGCCATACTCATCCAGATCCTGAACGGGCTCGACAAGGGGTCGGCTTACGCGCTGATCGCGCTGGGCCTGACCCTCATCTTCGGCACGCTGGGCGTGGTGAACTTCGCCCATGGCGCCCTGTTCATGATCGGCGCCTTCTGCGCCGTGACCTTGCAGAAAATCCTGACCATCAGCGTCACCACCATCGATCCCGAGAGGACCGATTTTCTCGGCAACCCGATGAAGGTGCAGACCCCCTATGTCGAGAACTGGTTCGGCCCCGAGTTGGGCGCGGCCATCATCGACTGGTCGGTGCCACTGGCGATCCTGCTGGCGATCCCGGTGATGGTGCTGGTGGGCTTCGTGATGGAGCGCGGGCTGATCAAGCATTTCTACAAGCGCCCCCATGCCGACCAGATCCTCGTGACCTTCGGCCTCGCCATCGTGCTGCAGGAGGTGATCAAGTATTTCTACGGCGCTAACCCGATCCCGATGCCCGCCCCGTCGGCCTTCAAGGGCAGCCTCGACATCGGCGCCTGGCTCGGCTTCGATCCCTATTCGATCATCTACCCCTACTGGCGGCTGGTCTACTTCTTCTTCGCGGCGATCATCATCGCGGGCGTCTTCGCCTTTCTGCAGTTCACCACCTTCGGCATGGTGGTCCGCGCCGGCATGGCCGACCGCGAGACCGTGGGGCTTTTGGGCATCGACATCGACCGCCGCTTCACGCTGATGTTCGGGCTTGCCGCCGCCGTCGCGGGGCTCGCGGGCGTGATGTACACGCCGATCCTCAGTCCCAACTACCACATGGGCATGGATTTCCTGGTGCTGAGCTTCGTGGTGGTCGTCGTGGGCGGCATGGGCTCGCTGCCCGGCGCCGTGCTGGCGGGGTTCCTCCTGGGCATCCTGCAGAGCTTCGCCTCGATGAACGAGGTCAAGTCGCTCCTGCCCGGCATCGACCAGATCATCATCTACCTCGTCGCCATCGTCATTCTGCTGACCCGTCCGCGGGGCCTGATGGGCCGCCGTGGCGTGATGGAGGAATAAGCCATGCTCGGACTTGAGCGCAGAGACACCCTTCTCCTGATCGCGGTGGCCGTCATCACGCTGTTCGCCCCGATCATCCTCAACCCCTTTCCGACAGGATCGGCGCTGGCGCAGTTCAACGCGGGCTATCCCGACCTGATGCAGCGCTTCGTGATCTTCGGGATCTTCGCGATCGGCTTCAACATCCTGTTCGGTCTCACCGGCTACCTCTCCTTCGGCCACGCGGCGTTCCTCGGCATTGGCTCCTACTCGGCGGTGTGGATGTTCAAGCTCTTGTCGATGAACGTGCTCCCGGCGATCCTGCTGTCGGTGATCATGGCCGGGCTTTTCGCCCTCGTGATCGGCTTCGTCAGCCTGCGCCGTTCGGGCATCTACTTCTCGATCCTGACGCTGGCCTTCGCGCAGATGAGCTACAACCTCGCCTATTCGGTGCTCACCCCGATCACCAATGGCGAAACCGGGCTTCAGCTCACCCTGTCGGACCCGCGCATCCTCGACGGCGCCTCGACGGGCGGCCTGCCGGTCACCTCGCTCTTCGGGGCCGAGATGCGTGACACCACGACGCTCTTCGTCGGTCCGTGGTCCTGGGACTTCTCGGTTGGCTACTACTTCTGCGCGGTTCTGCTGCTCGTGGCCTTCTACATCTCGGTGCGGATCTTCCGGTCGCCCTTCGGGATGATGCTGCGCGCGGTGAAGTCGAACCAGCAGCGGATGAACTACACCGGCCTCAACACCCGGCCCTACACGCTCGCGGCCTTCGTGATCTCGGGCATGTATGCGGGCCTCGCGGGCGGGCTTCTGGCGGCGATGGACCCACTGGCGGGCGCCGACCGGATGCAGTGGACCGCGAGCGGCGAGGTGGTGCTGATGACCATCCTCGGCGGCGCGGGCACGTTGATCGGGCCGGTGCTGGGTGCGGGCTTCATCAAGTATTTCGAGAACATCTTCTCGAAGATCAACGACGGCATCCTGCACCAGTGGTTCGCCTTCATGCCCGACGGCCTTGAGAATGTCATCGTCGCCGTCCTCCACCCCTTCATCGGCAAGGGCTGGCACCTGACGCTGGGCCTCATGTTCATGCTGGTCGTCATCTTCCTGCCCGGCGGCCTCGTCGAAGGCGCGCAGCGGACCGGTCGCCTGTTCCGCCGCCGCGACCGTAACGCCGACCACGTGGAATCCGACGCCGCGCGCCAGCGCGCCGCCGCGGAATAAGGAGCGCGACGATGGGCATTCTCGAAGTCAAAGGCGTCAACAAGCGCTTCGGCGGCCTGCAGGCGCTGGGCGACGTCAACCTCTCCATCAAGGAGAACACCGTCCACGCCATCATCGGCCCCAACGGGGCGGGCAAGTCGACGCTGCTGAACTGCCTCGTCGGCAAGTTGATCCCGGATTCGGGCAGCGTCATGTTCGACGGGCAGTCGGTGCTTGGCCGCAAGCCGCACGAGATCAACCAGATGGGCATCTCCCGCGTGTTCCAGACGCCCGAGATCTTCGCAGATCTCACGGTGCTGGAAAACGTGATGATCCCGTGTTTCGCCCGGCGCGACGGCGCGTTCCGGCTGCATGCTTACGAGACGGTGCGCAAGGAAACGGGCATCCGCGAGCAAGCCGAGGAGATGCTCGCCGACGTCAACATGCTCGACAAGCGCGGCATGACCGCCTCGAGCCTGTCGCGCGGCGACAAGCGGCGCCTCGAGATGGCGATGTGCCTGGTCCAGAAGCCCAAGCTGCTGCTTCTGGACGAGCCGACGGCGGGCATGGCGCGGGCCGACACCAACAACACCATCGACCTGCTCAAGGAGATCAAGTCCAAGCGCGACATCACCATGGCGATCATCGAGCATGACATGCATGTCGTGTTCTCGCTCGCCGAGCGGATCACCGTTCTCGCGCAGGGCACGCCGCTGGTCGAGGAAACGCCCGAGAACATCAAGGGTCACCCCAAGGTGCGCGAAGCCTATCTGGGCGAAGCGCAGGTCTGAACGCGGGAGCGAGAACATGGCAGAGACAGCGACATTCGACCGCGATCGCAACAGCGCCGCGACCCACCCCAAATTCCTCTCGGTCTGGGACATCCAGGCCTATTACGGCGAAAGCTACATCGTCCAAGGGGTCAGCTTCGACATCCACGAAGGCGAGATCCTCGCACTTCTGGGCCGCAACGGCGCGGGGAAGACCTCGACGTTGCGCACCATCGCCCGGCTCGACAACCCGGCGCTCAGGCATGGCGAGATCTGGCTCGATCACAAGCCGCTGCACAAGATGAAGGCGCATGAGGCGGCGGGCAACGGCATCGCGCTCGTGCCCGAGGACCGGCGCATCATTCCCGGCCTCACCGTCGAGGAGAACCTGCAGCTGGCGCAGATCGCGCCGCCCGTGGGATGGTCGCTGGAGCGGATCTACGGGCTGTTTCCGCGCCTCAAGGAGCGGCGGCGACAGGAGGGCGTCACGCTGTCGGGCGGCGAGCAGCAGATGCTCGCCATCGCCCGGGCGCTGGCGCGCGACATCAAGGTGCTGCTGCTCGACGAGCCCTACGAAGGTCTCGCTCCCGTGATCGTGCAGGAAATTGCTAAGACGCTGAACGTGATCAGGGATCAGGGGATCACCACGATCATCGTGGAGCAGAACGCCGTCGCCGCGCTCAAGCTCGCGGACCGGGCCGTGATCCTTGACACAGGCTCGGTCGTCTATGACGGATCGGCGCAGGAGGTGCTCAAGGACGAGGCGTTGCGCCAGCGCTACCTCGCGATCTGAGCATCAGGGAGAGAAGAGGAAAAGCTCATGACACCGCAGCTTCACGAGCCAAGCAAGGACACCGTCGCTCGCGCCCATGCCGACCGCGCCGCCTATGACCGGATGTACGCGCAGTCGATGCAGGACCCGGAGGGATTCTGGGCCGAACAGGGCAAACGGCTCGACTGGATCAAGCCCTATGACAAGGTCAAGGAGACCGATTTCACGCTCGGGCAGGTCTCGATCAAATGGTTCGAGGACGGCACACTCAACGTCGCGCAGAACTGCATCGACCGGCATCTCGCGACGCGCGGCACACAGACCGCCATCATCTGGGAGCCAGACGACCCGCAGGCCGAAGCGCAGCACATCACCTACCAGCAGCTGCATTCGCATGTGGGCAAGTTCGCCAACGTGCTAAAGACGATGGGCGTAAAAAAGGGCGACCGCGTCGTCATCTACATGCCGATGATCCCGCAGGCGGCCTATGCGATGCTGGCCTGCGCCCGGATCGGCGCGATCCATTCGGTGGTCTTCGCGGGCTTTTCGCCCGATGCGCTGTCGGCACGGGTGACGGGCTGCGACGCGAAGGTGGTGATCACCGCCGATGAGGCGCCCCGGGGCGGCCGCAACACGCCCCTCAAGACCAATGCCGACAAAGCCTTCGAGAAATGCCCCGAAGGCACGCAGATGCTCGTGGTCAAGCGTACCGGCGGCGCGGTCGAGATGGTCGAGGGCCGCGACCACTGGCTGCACGAGATGGAGGATGGTGTCTCCGACGACTGCCCGGCCGAGGAGATGGGCGCCGAGGACGAGCTGTTCATCCTCTACACTTCGGGCTCCACCGGCCAGCCCAAGGGCGTCGTGCACACGACCGGCGGCTATCTCGCCTACACGGCGATGACGCATCAATACACCTTCGATTACCATGATGGCGACGTCTACTGGTGCACCGCCGATGTCGGCTGGGTCACCGGGCACAGCTATATCGTCTATGGGCCGCTGGCCAATGGCGGCACGACGCTGATGTTCGAGGGCGTGCCGACCTATCCCGACGCCTCGCGCTTCTGGAAGGTCTGCGAGAAGCACAAAGTGAATCAGTTCTACACCGCCCCCACCGCGATCCGCGCCCTGATGGGCAAGGGTGAGCAGTGGGCGGAGGGCTGCGATCTGTCGTCGCTCAAGGTGCTGGGCACCGTGGGCGAGCCGATCAACCCCGAGGCTTGGGAGTGGTACGACCGCGTCATCGGCAAGGGCCGCGTGCCGATCGTCGATACGTGGTGGCAGACCGAAACAGGCGGCCACATGATCACCTCCCTGCCGGGCGCGATCGCGACCAAGCCCGGCTCGGCCACCCTGCCTTTCTTTGGCGTCAAGCCGGTCGTGCTCGACCCGCAGTCGGGCGCAGTGCTGGAGGCGACCGAGGTCGAGGGCGTGCTCGCCATCGCCGACAGCTGGCCCGGTCAGATGCGCACGATCTGGGGCGATCACGACCGCTTCGAGCAGACTTATTTCTCGCAATACAAGGGGTTCTATTTCTCAGGTGACGGCTGCCGTCGCGACGCGGATGGCTATTACTGGATCACCGGCCGCGTCGACGACGTGATCAACGTGTCAGGTCACCGCATGGGCACGGCCGAGGTCGAGAGCGCGCTGGTGGCACACAAGGCCGTCTCCGAAGCCGCCGTGGTCGGCTATCCGCACGAGATCAAGGGACAGGGCATCTACGCCTATGTCACGCTGATGGAAGGGGTGGAGGCCACCGACGAATTGCGCCGCGAACTGGAAGGATGGGTGCGCCGGGAGATCGGCCCCATCGCCAAGCCCGACTGCATCCAGTGGGCCCCCGGCCTGCCCAAGACCCGCTCGGGCAAGATCATGCGCCGCATCCTGCGCAAGATCGCCGAGAACGATCACGATAGCCTCGGCGACACCTCGACGCTGGCCGAGCCGCAGGTTGTCGAAGACCTGATCGCCAACCGAATGAATCGCAACTGATCGCGCCACCGAGCGGGTCCACGGCGACGTGGGCCCGCCCCGACCCCGTTCTTCGTGGTTTGTTCATATTCTACGGCCAAACTCATCCTGATCGCGACCAATGATTCGGGAGCTTTGAATGGAAACCCCTAGATCGATGCCAACGCTGTCCGGCCCGACGATCTCGGCCAACCTGCGCGCGCCGGTCGAAACCCTGCCCGCCTCGCCTTCGAGATCCGACCCGCTGCCCGTCACCCGCCCGTACGCCCCAGCCGTCATCGTGCCGCGCCCGCCCGATCAGGTCAAAATGGGCCTCGTACAAGCCGCGCTGCTCGGCAATGATGTGTCGCCCAAGTAATATTCTCCCCAAAGGGTGCTCAAGCCCTGGGGCATCACCATCCGGCCAAATAGTGAACGCGCGCGGGAGCATCGCGAGGCCGACATGGAACGCGAGCGGCAAGCCACGTTCGCGCCCCGGAACCAGAACAGGATGGCGGCACGGACTTGGCCCGCCCCATCTCCGAGACGCCCCTGATCCCGCCAGAAAACGTACCGCAGGGCCTTGGCACCGGAACCGAGCCGCTGCGCGTCGCCGATTGACGCCGCGCCGTGGCCCGGTCCCGGTCGCGGGCTGCTTTCCTCGTCCGGAGAACCGGCGTATAAGCCCCCGGAACTGCTGCCCGGACGGGCGCTATACGAGGGGCCCTGAGACATGAGCGACACGACCAGCCACGACAGCGACGTCAGCTTCATCCGCGCGCTGGCGGAACTGCTGAACCAGAACGACCTGACCGAGCTTCAGGTCAAGCGCGATTACGGCGAGAACGACAGCCTGAACGTCCGCGTCAGCCGTGCCCGCGAAGTGGTCCAGCAGGTCGCCATGCCGCAGGCGTCGAGCGCCCCCGCGGCACCCGCCGCGTCGATGACCGCCGCCGCCCCTGCCGCCGCCGCCGCGGCCCCTTCGGATGACCCGGCGAGCCACCCCGGCGCCGTCACCTCGCCCATGGTCGGCACCGCCTATCTTCAGGCCGAGCCCGGCACGCCCGCTTTCGTGACCCCTGGCGCGCAAGTGAAGGAGGGCGACACCGTCCTCATCATCGAGGCGATGAAGACCATGAACCAGATTCCCGCACCCCGCTCCGGCACGGTCAAACGCATCCTCGTCGAAGATGGCAGTCCCGTCGAATTCGGCGCGCCGCTGATGATCATCGAGTGAGCCCCATGTTCGACAAGATCCTCATCGCCAATCGCGGCGAGATCGCGCTTCGGGTCGTGCGCGCCGCGCGCGAGATGGGCATCAAGAGTGTCGCGGTGCATTCGACCGCCGATTCGGATGCCATGCATGTCCGCATGGCCGATGAGGCGATCTGCATCGGGCCGCCGCCCTCCTCGCAATCCTATCTTTCCTTCCCTGCGATCCTCTCGGCCTGCGAAATCACGGGCGCGCAGGCGATCCATCCGGGCTATGGCTTCCTATCCGAAAACGCCGCCTTCGTGCAGGCGGTCGAGGACCACGGGCTGACCTTCATCGGCCCCTCGGCGGAGCACATCCGCATGATGGGCGACAAGATCACCGCCAAGGACACGATGAAGGCGCTCGGCGTGCCTTGCGTGCCCGGCTCGGATGGCGGCGTGCCGAGTGTCGAGGCCGCTCGAAAGGTCGCCGCCGAAATCGGCTACCCGGTGATCATCAAGGCCACCGCCGGCGGTGGCGGACGCGGTATGAAGGTCGCCAAATCCGAGGCCGAGATCGAGCGCGCCTTCCAGACCGCGCGCTCCGAATCCAAGGCCGCCTTCGGCAATGACGAAGTCTATATCGAGAAGTACCTTACCACGCCGCGCCATATCGAGATCCAGGTCTTCGGCGACGGCAAGGGCCGCGCTGTGCATCTGGGCGAGCGCGACTGCTCGCTACAGCGGCGCCATCAGAAGGTGCTCGAGGAGGCGCCTGGCCCTTGCATCACGCAAGCGCTGCGCGACCGCATCGGCAAGGTCTGTGCCGACGCCGTGGCCAAGATCAAGTATTCGGGCGCGGGCACGATCGAGTTCCTGTTCGAGAACGACGAGTTCTACTTCATCGAGATGAACACCCGCCTGCAGGTGGAGCATCCGGTGACCGAGGCTATCTTCGGCGTCGATCTGGTGCGCGAGCAGATCCGCGTGGCTTCGGGCCTGCCGATGTCGTTCGCCCAAGACGACCTGCACATTCGCGGCCATGCGATCGAGGTGCGGATCAACGCCGAGAAGCTGCCGAACTTCGCGCCCTGCCCAGGCCGGATCACGCAGTATCACGCCCCCGGTGGCCTCGGCGTGCGCATGGACAGCGCGCTCTATGACGGCTACCGAATCCCGCCCTATTACGACAGCCTGATCGCCAAGCTGATCGTGCATGGCTCCGACCGGGCCGAGGCGCTGGCCCGGCTCAACCGGGCCTTGGGCGAATTGATCGTGGACGGGATCGACACCACCGTGCCGCTGCATCACGCGCTTCTGGGTGAACCTGACATTCTGTCGGGTGACTACAACATCCACTGGCTCGAGCGGTGGCTCGAACAGACGCTGCAAGGGTAGGACGGGGGGCCGCGCATGTCCCCTGCCCGGCTCACGCCCGAGCTGCTGCTGCATGGCTACGCGCAGGGCGTGTTCCCGATGGCCGAAAGCCGGGACGACCCGGAGATCTTCTGGGTCGACCCGCGCCAGCGCGGAGTGTTGCCACTCGACGATTTTCGCCTGTCGCGCAGCCTCGCGCGGCGGATGCGCCGGGGTGGCTTCGAGATCGTCGTGAACAGCGATTTCGAAGGTGTGGTCGCAAGCTGCGCCGACAGGCCCGAAACCTGGATCAACGACGAGATCTTCGAACTCTACGCCGCGCTGCACCGCATGGGGTTCGCCCATTCGGTCGAGGTGCGCCATGAGGGTCAGCTCACGGGCGGCATCTACGGGGTCACGCTGGGTGGGGCGTTCTTCGGCGAAAGCATGTTCTCCCGCCACACCGATGCATCAAAGCTGGCGATGGCCTGGCTGGTGGACCGTCTGCGGCTGGGCGGGTTCACCCTCTTCGATGCGCAGTTCCTGACGCCGCATCTGGCCAGCTTGGGTTTTGTCGAGATCCCGCGCGCGCGTTACCGCGCGGCGCTTGCGACGGCGCTGGAGCAACGGGGCGATTTCATTGCGCCCGGTGCCCCGGCCCCGGTTCAGGACGTCCTGCAGCGCAATGCCCAGACGTCGTAACGCGGATGGTCCATCGCGTTGAGCGCGGGGGCCGATGCGATCATCCAGCCCTGAAACACCGGCGTTTCGACCTCCTGATACCGCACGATCAGCCGCTCATAGGCGTCACCCGCCGGGTTGTCGGCGGGATAGCGGCATTCATCGAGTTCGATCGACAGGTGGCCGACCGTCGCGCTTTCACCCGTGGCAAGGTCGAGATCGGTGACCGCTCCGGTGATCTTGTCGAGCACGCGCAGCACGCCGCCGGGCGCCTGCGCCGCCTGCTGGGCGCCCGCCGGGGCGGCGAGCAGCGCCAGAACCAGCGCCGCGCGGCGGATCATTCGGGCTGCCACGCGTCGTAATCCTTGGTCACGACGGGGGCCGCGCGACGGATTGATCCCGCGGGCGCATAAGCCTGCGCGGTGCCGGTGTGGTTCGGCTCGTGCGCCTTCTCCCAAGGGCGATGGACCATGGGGCGCGTGGTCGGCGGCTCGTCCCAGGTCCGGTGCAGCCAGCCATGCCACTCCGGATCGATGCGGCTCGCCTCGATTTCGCCGTTGAAGATGACCCAGCGCTTCGAGTCGTCGGCGTTGCGATAAAAGATGTTGCCCTGCTTGTCCTCGCCCACCTTCTCACCCTTGCGCCAGGTGAAAAGCTGGGTGCCGAAGGTCTGACCGTTCCACCAGGTGAAGGTCCGCTTGAGAATGCTGCCGAGGCTCATGACTGGTCTCCTGTCCTGCGCCCCGTCATGCCGCAAAGCAGGCGCGAGGTCCAGTGGTCAGCGGGGCCTCGGCGCAGCCGCGCCGTGACCTCGACCTCGATCCGCATCGCGGGCTCCATGAGGCTGCATTCGATCATCGTCGCGGCCGGCGGCGCAGCACCCCATGCGGCCCGCAAGAAAGGCCAACAGGCTGGAAATTCGGCCCTGTCGGGAGCATGTAGGTGACACGCACCACGCGTTCCATGCCCGATCCCGCTGCCTCCAGCGCCGCCGCGACGTTGGCCAAGGCAGCTTGGCACTGCGCCTCGATGCCCTTAGGCAGCGTCATGCTGGTATAGTCGTAGCCTGTGGTGCCGGAGGCGAAGACCCACCCATCGCAAAGGACGGACCGGCCGTAGCCGATCCGTCCCTCGAACTCCGATCCGGACTTGAAACGCTCCATCGCCTCAGCCCGCGGAGGCAGTTTCCTTCTTCGCGCCGTCGGCGTGGATCATCAGCGGCTTGCCGTCGCCGACCGCCTCCTCGTTGACCACCACCTCGGTGACGCTTTCAAGGCTCGGCAATTCGAACATCGTGTCGAGCAGGATGCCCTCCATGATCGAGCGCAGGCCGCGCGCGCCGGTCTTGCGTTCGATCGCCTTGCGCGAGATCGCCTTGAGCGCATCCTCGGTGAAGGTGAGCTTGGTATCTTCGATGTCGAACAGGCGCTGGTACTGCTTGACCAGCGCGTTCTTGGGCTGGGTCAGGATGGTGACCAGCGCCTCTTCGTCGAGATCGGTCAGCGTCGCGATCACCGGCAGGCGGCCGACGAATTCGGGGATCAGGCCGAACTTGAGCAAATCCTCAGGCTCCAGATCGCCGAAGATCTCACCGATGCCACGATCGTCCTGACCGCGCACATCGGCGTTGAAGCCCATGGCCGATCCCTTGCCGCGCTGCGCGATGATCTTGTCGAGACCGGCGAAGGCGCCACCGCAGATGAACAGGATGTTGGTGGTGTCGACCTGCAGGAACTCCTGCTGCGGATGCTTGCGCCCGCCCTGCGGCGGCACGGAGGCCACGGTGCCCTCCATGATCTTCAAAAGGGCCTGCTGCACCCCCTCGCCCGAAACGTCGCGGGTGATCGAGGGGTTGTCGGACTTGCGGGTGATCTTATCGACTTCGTCGATATAGACGATGCCGCGCTGCGCCCGCTCGACGTTGTACTCGGAAGCCTGAAGCAGCTTGAGGATGATGTTCTCGACATCCTCGCCGACATAGCCCGCCTCGGTCAACGTCGTCGCGTCCGCCATGGTGAAGGGCACATCAAGGATACGGGCCAGCGTCTGCGCGAGCAGCGTCTTGCCGCAACCGGTAGGGCCGATCAGCATGATATTGGATTTCGACAGCTCGATGTCGCTGGCCTTGGCCGCGTGGTTGAGCCGCTTGTAGTGGTTGTGGACTGCGACCGAGAGCACGCGCTTGGCATGCATCTGGCCGATCACGTAGTCGTCGAGCACGTCGCAGATCTCGCGCGGCGTCGGAACGCCCTCGGCGGATTTCAGGCCGGAGCCCTTGGTCTCTTCGCGGATGATGTCCATGCACAGCTCGACGCATTCGTCGCAGATGAACACGGTCGGTCCCGCGATGAGCTTGCGCACCTCGTGCTGGCTCTTTCCGCAAAAGCTGCAGTAGAGCGTGTTCTTGCTGTCGCCGCCGGACGTGCTTGCCATATCGAACCCCCGGGCCATCGGCCCTGCTTTATCTCTCGGTCTGCCCTTGCTTGAACGATAGGGCAGCCATTTCGTGGCCACAACGCCAAAATCCCGGCGCGGCGGTGACGGTCACCCCCTGCCGAGGGGATGACCGGCGCCGGATCAACCGGCGGTATTGGGCGTCTTGTCGTCGCCTTGCGACCGGCTGGTCAGGATCTCGTCGATCAGGCCCCAGTCGCGCGCCTCGGTCGGCGACATGAAGTTGTCGCGCTCCAGAGCGGCCTCGACCTTTTCGAGGGGCTGGCCGGTGTGGTGTACATATATCTCGTTGAGCCGGTTCTTGAGCTTCTGCGTTTCGGCGGCGTGGATCATGATGTCCGTCGCTTGCCCCTGATAGCCGCCAGAGGGCTGGTGCACCATGACGCGGGAGTTGGGCAGCGAGAAACGCATGCCCTTCTCACCAGCAGTGAGCAGGAGCGAGCCCATCGAGGCTGCCTGCCCGATCACCAGGGTCGAGACCTTGGGCCGGATGTATTGCATGGTGTCGTAGATCGACAGGCCGGAGGTGACGACACCACCGGGGCTGTTGATATACATCGAGATCTCTTTTTTCGGATTCTCGGCTTCGAGGTGCAGGAGCTGCGCGACGATGAGCTGGCTCATGCCGTCATGCACCGGGCCGTTCACGAAGATCACGCGCTCTTTGAGCAGCCGCGAGAAGATGTCGTAGGCGCGCTCGCCCCGGCTGGTCTGTTCGACCACCATCGGCACGAGGTTCATGTAGGTCTCAACGGGATCGTGCATCTGCTCTGCCTTTTCGGGAACGCTTGCGTCTCATGCGGATCTTGTCCTGACAGAGTCTTAGTGGTCCGCTCCGGGGGTTTCAACTGCACCTCCCCTCCGGCGTCACCGGTAAGGGGCCGCTCGCCATACCCCGGCAGAAGGGGTCTCGCGAGCGGCGCCCGTGACCGTCCGGCAGCGAAACGGCCATGGTCCTCGTGCGCCCTGCAGTCAGTCGTCTCCGCCCGTAAGCAGAAATATCAGGAACGCGACCACCACCAGACCTGCAAGGGCGGCCACCATCGTCGCGATGGTCATGGCGTCCTCATGGGTCGTGTCGTGTCAGGCTGAAACGCACGCGTCGGTGCGAGGTTCCGCCGCGTTGCGGCGTGTCAGACCATCGCCTCGGGCACACCCGGCAGGTTGCGCCCCAATCGCCAGGCCGGTCGCAGCGGATAGGGCAACAAGAACCCCTTGCGCAGCTCGGGCACTTCGGCGCGATCAGCATGGACCATGCCGCGCCAGCGTGCCACCAGCGCGCGGCCGCTTTCGCCCTCGCGCGGGAGGGCGTCGGGGCCCATCCAGTGCGACATGCAGGCCTCCATCAGCGGCATCACCTCGACCCCCGACGACAGCCGCACCCCCGCCTCGGTGTCCCAATGCATGGAGCGGCCATTGAGGTTGGCCGAGGAAACGATGGCATCCCTGCCGTCGGCGATGGTGACCTTGGCATGCACATAGATGATGGGCGCGCGCCAGATCCGCGCACGCGGTCCGCGGTCTTCCTTGGTGGCGCGCCTTGGCGCGGCGGGCGACACGATCAGGGCCCGATCGCCGAAGGCGCGGGCGATCTTGCGCACGCAGCGCGCCTGGAGGTAGTCGCCGTAACGGGCATCGACTCCGGCCGCGGAAAAGGCCGCGTCCTCGGGGGCGGCAGGAAGCACGAGGACGAGGCCGAGATCGGGCTGCGCATGCGCCGCGCGGGCCAATTCGCGCGCCAGATTGCGGTCGCGCATGAACTGCGTCTCGATATAGAGAAGGTCGCGCGCGCCCGAAAAGACATTGCGCTGGGCATCGAAAATTTCGGACACCTTGCGCTCGGGCGACATGCGCAGCACGGCGGGGCTGCGATGCGCCGACAGCGTGCGAATAACGCGGCCCGTGGGCTCGGGCGTACCGCCCGAGTTCACCGCGAGATAGCTGTCGAGATGCCGGTGTGCATCCGCCACCGCCGAGCCGCCCATGAGCAGCTGCACGTCGTGCCATGTCTCCTGCGCGGGCCGGTCGTGCCGCAGCGTGTCGTAGCGGCGGTCGTCGAGATCGAGCCCGCCGATATAGAGCCAGCGGTCATCGAATATGGCCAGCTTTTGGTGATGCGTGGCGAGGTACAGCTCAGGGATCGGCCAGCGCTTGGCCACCAGCTGCCCGCCGCGATAGGCCAAATGCCCTTCGAGGCCGGGCCTGAGGCGCAGCATCTCCTCGCGCTCATCCTCGGGCAGCGCGCCGATCTGCCGCGCGGTGTCGCGCAGCCTGCTCCAGGTCTGGTACCATAGGAGCGCGCGCGGCACGGCCCCCACCCGTGCGGGGTGCATCGCCGCCCGCAGCTTGAGCCGTTCGGGATGGCCCGAGGCCTCGCCTGCCGCAATCAACCCGCGCATCGCGTCCCAAGTCATCGCATGCATCGCGTTGACCGCGATCGGATCGAAATCGGTGATGGCGATCTCGACCTCGAGCCCTTCGCGCAGCTTGTGCGCGATCAGGTCGAACCAGATCTCACCGATTTTGCGGGCGCTCTCCGAATGCAGCTGCGTGAAGGGATCGAACACCCGGAACGACATGCGCACCCGTTTGGTGGCCTCAAGAAAGCACCGCTCGAACACCGGGTAGGCCTGCTCCGCGGTGATCAGCGGCATCGGCACCTCCGGGTCGTCCGGCAGGACCGGGTCGGGCAAGGCCTCGCGACCCCAGCGCGCATGCGCGGGATCGTTCTCGGCATAGTCCGTATCGGTCTTGGAGGTGCCGCGCCGCTCGCGCAGCGGGAACCCCATGCCGTCTTGTCTGCCGCGCGTCATCAGTAATCCTGTGGGTCATATTGCATTTCCCGAACCGGGAACCGGGTCGAGAGCTTGTAGACCCCCAACTCATGCCGGGTTTCGCTGGGTCCACCGAGCTGTGCCGCAAAGGCCTGAATGAGGTTGGTCCCGAGGCCTTGGGCCCGCGGGCGCATGGTGGTGGCATCTCCGTTTTCGGTGGCGGCGGAGTTGGCGATCTCCAGACATACCATATCCTCGGCCTCGCGGCGAAGCGAGACCGCGACCCAAGGCTTGCCGTTCTCGCCGGGAGCCGCATTGCTCAGCGCATTGGCGAGTGCCTCGGAGGTGAGCAAGGACAGCGGTACGGCCTGATCGGGCAGAAGTTCCAGATCCTCGAGGTCGAGCTTGGTTTCGAGATCCGTTCCTGCTCCGGAGGCGACGCTTTGCTGTGCCACGATCTCGCGCAGCAGCCGAGCGGCATTGACCCGGCCCACATCCTGGCTCTCGTAGAGCGTGCGGTGAATCGTCGCGAGGCCAAGCACCCGATCCTGAAGCCGACTCAAAATCTCGCGGGTCGTGGCGTCCGGCGTGCGTCGCATCTGCATCGACATGATCGAAGAGATAAGCTGCAGGTTGTTCTTGACCCGGTGGTGCACCTCCTTGAGCAGGATGCCGCGCTCGCGTAGCTGATCCTCGACCCGAGCCTCGTCCTGCAGGATATTGCCCGCCATCTGCACGAACTCGCCCTCGATCTCGCGCAGTTCGCGCGACATATCGCCCGTGCTGGCCT
The DNA here is from genome assembly GCF_047631075.1 of Limimaricola cinnabarinus. Lineage (NCBI taxonomy): Bacteria > Pseudomonadati > Pseudomonadota > Alphaproteobacteria > Rhodobacterales > Paracoccaceae > Limimaricola > Limimaricola cinnabarinus. The sequence goes on along the minus strand of NZ_JBLHYX010000006.1, from coordinate 141,119 downwards.
GTGCCGGCAGCTGCCGGTTGGCACCGAACCGCCGCATGGAGCGGCCCAGATTGCGGACATGGCGGATCACCAGCCGATGAATCGCGTAATAGGCCACCAGCAGGCTCGCGGCCCACATCAGGATCGGAAACAGGCTGGGCAGGAGCGGCGACGCGAACCCCTCGGAGGCGGGCCAGATCCCCAAGGCAAAGACCGCCCCCGTCACCAGCGGCGTCACCGCATAGACAAGTCGTTCCCCATCAGGCGACAGACCGGCAGTGGCGGTCGGGCGCAGACCGGTCTGCGACGACAGATCGAAATCCTCGGGCAGCAGCGTCTCGAGCGGCCGATCTGGGTTCTGCAGGGTCAGGCGCTCGCCCAACTCGTTGTAGGTCACGAGCTGGATCGGGCGGCGCTCGGCCGCGATCAGTCCGGCGGGGGCGGCGATGCGTCGCTGCGGGATGGCGAGCTGCACGTATCCCATGAACTGCCCGTTCTCCTCGATCGGGCTTGCCACGTTGATCACCGGCTCATCCGCGATCTCAGGCCGTTGGCTCAGAGTGACGATGGTCGAAGGCGTCACCGACATCTGCTTCCAGATGCCGGTGTCGCGCATGTCGAGCGGCTGTGCGAGCGAGGAGCAGCGCATGGTGCCGTCGGAATCAACCAAACCGATCATCGCATAGAGCCTGCGCCCCTCAATGTAGCGGTTGAGGTAGCTCGAACAGCTTGTTGGATCGTCAAGTTCGTCGATGACCACGCCAAGCGCTTCGGCCACGCCGAAGGCGCGCTCGATGGTCTGTTCCACCGGCGCGCCGGCCTGCGCGGTAAGCGCAAGCAAGGAAAGTTCGGACCGCCGCAATGTCTCACGCTGAAACTCGGCGGTTTGATAAATCGCAATCAGTCCGATGGGCATAAGCGCGATGGTCAGGAAAGCGACCACGCGCAGCACCAGCCCATGCGCGCTGAACCAGCCGCCGGCTTGCGCCGTCCGGTCCCGCTCGCCTGTCGTGTCCGTCACAAGTGAGGCCCGCCTTGTGCCGCCAGAACGGCCATGGTCGCCTCGTCCGTCATGCTGAGATTGTCGCCCTCATCGAGATGCAACAACTCGGCCAAACGTACGCGCGCGCGGTTGGCCCGGCTCTTGATCGTGCCGATCGCCACGCCGCACATTCCCGCAGCCTCCTCGTAGGAAAAGCCCGAAGCCCCCACCAGAGCCAACGCCTCGCGCTGCTCGTCGGGAAGCTGCGCGAAAGCCCGCAGGAAGTCGTTCATCTGCAGACGGCCGTCATGCGCAGGTTTCTCCGCAAGGCTCGCCGTGAACACGCCATCGACATCCGCCACCTCGCGCTGTGCCTTGCGGCGGCCCGAGTAGAAGGTGTTGCGCAAAATGGTGAACAACCACGCCCGCAGGTTCGTGCCCGGCTTGAACTTGTCGAAATTGGTCCACGCCTTGACCACCGTGTCCTGCACGAGGTCATCGGCCTGGGCGCCATTACGCGTCAGCGACAGCGCAAAGGCCCGCATGGCCGGGAGGTGCCCGACCAGTTCATCTCTCGGATCCTGATGGCTCATTCTAGCCCCTGCCCACCTTGCCTACATGCGCCGATTCCCGATCCGGCTCTGGCTGGCTGGTCTCGGACGATGCGTTCGCCGCACCCTCACCGGATCGCAGCTTCGCCAGAAGGTCCGTGAACCTGTCCGGTAGCGCCTCATCGGTGAGCTGCTGGAACGCACGTTTGAGGTGGGCGTCAATATCGCCGCGCGCGTTCCCTTGGTCCCGCTGTGTCATTCCCGCTTATACCCTCGTCATTTTCGGCAGCCTCGCATAGCATGACTGCATCATGGAACCACAATGCCGATGGCAGCGTTCGGTTCCAGAAAAAATGAATTTGGGGACTCTCAGCCGATGACGACAACCACCACCGCACCCGACCTCGCCACGGTGATCGGGCACGAGCTGCCCTATCTGCGCCGCTATGCGCGGGCGCTGACAGGAAGCCAGGACAGCGGTGATACCTACGCCGCAGCCACCCTTGAGGCGATTCTCGAGGATCGCTCGGTCTTCGATACCGACTCCTCCCCGCGTACGGCGCTGTTCCGGGTCTTTCACCTGATCTGGCAAAGCTCCGGCGCCCCGGTCTCCGGTGACGAGAGCGGTCTTGCCGCCGCGGCGCAGGCACATCTGGCCAAGCTGACCCCGAACACCCGTGAAGCCCTCCTGCTCAATACCATCGAAGACTTCTCCACCGCGGAGATCGCCGACATCATGCAGACCGACGTGGACGAGGTCGAGCATCTCGTGAAGATCGCGCGTCAGGAGATGGAAGACAGCATTTCGGGCCGCATCCTCGTGATCGAGGACGAAGCGATCATCGCCATGGACCTGCAATCGATCGTTTCAGACATGGGCCATGCCATCACCGGTGTTGCGCGCACCCGCGACGATGCCGTGCGCCTCGCCCAGCAGGAAAAGCCCGATCTCGTTTTGGCCGACATCCAGCTCGCCGACAATTCCTCGGGCATCGACGCGGTGCGCGACATTCTCGAAGCGCATGGCAACCTGCCGGTGATCTTCATCACCGCCTTCCCCGAACGCCTGCTCACGGGCGAGCGTCCCGAGCCGGCCTTCCTGATCTCCAAGCCTTACGGCGAGGAACAGGTGCGCTCCGCAGTGAGCCAAGCGATGTTCTTCTCTTCGACCGGCCCACTGCACGGCTAAGTTCCGACATACTCCCCGCCGCTCAGGCGGCGGGGGCCACCAATGCCTGAACGTGGCGGCGAACCGCCTCCGGCACGATCGGTCTCGGCTCGATGAACCATCCCGGCGCGAGCGGACCAGGAGGCGTCACCCGATCGGTTATCACCACCCGCTTCACCCCCTGCCTGAGCGCTTCATGCGCAAAAAGTCTGGCGCGCTGCTCGGCCTCCACACCGACGAAGGCGAGATCGGCCGTTTCCAAAGCCCCCAGAAAAGCGTTCATCTGCGGTAGGCCGCGCAGGATGTGCACGGCAACGTCGGGGCGGCATTCGCTGATGATCTCCATCAAATCCTGCGCCACAAGCGGGACGCGCTCGACGATCAGTACGTTCATCATTCCAATACCTTGTTTCCGAGCCGACAATCGGCCCCACATGGAACATTCCGAACGACCTCGCATTAAACTACGACATAGTGACAGCGAGTTCCGATGAGCACACCCTGCTTGGCCTGCCCCCTTCGCGCACGACGCATCTTCGTAGAGCTTGGGCAGCAGGAAATCCGCGCAATCCAGCGTTTCAAGGCGGGTGAGTTGCGGATCGGACCAGGAACGCCGCTGCTGCTCGAAGGCTCCAACAGCCCACAACTTTACACGGCCCTGTCAGGGATGGGGCTACGTTACAAGACACTCGCCGACGGGCGTCGGCAGGTGATCAACTTCATTTTTCCGGGCGATTTCCTCGGGCTGCAGGCTGGAATGATGGGAGAGATGCAGCATTCGGTCGAGGCGACGACTGACATGACGCTTTGCGTCTTCGACCGCAGCGAGTTTTTTCGCTTTTTCAGCACCCATCCTGCGCGCGCCTTCGACATCACATGGATGGCCGCCGTCGAGGAGCATTTCCTCGGCGAAGCCCTCGCCAGCCTCGGCCAGCGCAGCGGCCTGTCGCGTCTCGCCTGGGCGATCACGCGGATCTATCTGCGAATGCAAGCGCTGGGGCAGATTGACGCAAGCGGCGGGTTCCCCCTGCCCTACCGCCAACAGGATCTGGCGGACGCACTGGGGCTCAGCCTCGTTCACACCAACAAGACGCTGGCCAAGCTGCGCGACAGGCAGCTGCTTTCCTGGAACGAGGGGCGGATGCAGATCCACGATCTGCGGGCGCTAGCCGATCTGGCGGGGGCCGATATCGAGGCCGAGGTCGTCCGGCCGCTTCTCTGAGCGCAGGCTGCGTTGCCACACGACGTTGACCGCCGCGCCCAGCAACACCAGAAATGCCGAGATGTACAGCCACATCAATAGCGCAATCACCGCCCCGATCGAGCCGTAGACTTCGTTGTAATTGCCGAAATTCGACAGGTAAAACGAAAACCCGGCCGATGCGACGAGCCAGAACAGGATTACCAGGAACGCCCCCGGCGTGATCCAGCGGCCTCGCGCGCCGCGCATGTTGGGACCAAACCGATAAAGCACACCAAGTCCCGCCAGAACGATGCCGAAGGCGGCAATCCAGCGGATCGCCTCGAGCAACCAACCGGTGCCTCGTTCCAGCGGCAGCACCTTGATAAGGATCGGCGCGATCACCACGACCAGCATCGCCATTACCGCGATCGAGATCAGCGACAGCGTCAACAAAATCGCTACTGCGAGCTGTCGCAAGCCGTTGCGATTGGGTCTCCCATAGATCTGGTTCAGCCCGAGTATCAGCGAGGCCACACCATTGCGCGCCGAGAATAGCGCCACGAAGGTCGAGAGCAGCGTGGCGAATCCCAACGTTTCGGGTCGCGTCGCGAGCATGAGGTTCAACTGTTCACGCAACAATTCGTAAGCTTCGACCGGGATGATCTCCTCCATCATCACCAGTTGTGTCTCGATCACCGTAGGGTCGGCCAAGAGGCCGAAGATGGCGATGAGGGCTGCCACTGCCGGAAAGATGGCGAAGATCGAGTAGAAGGCGACGCCCGCCGCGATCAGCCCCAACTGCACCTCGCCCGACAGCGCCCAGATCCCGACCAGCAATCGCCAGATCCGACGCGGCGTCAGAAGAAGGAGGGGGGCTGTCTGGTTCATGCGCGCTCCGCTCGCAGGTCCCGGACCCGGTCCGGGTGAGCGGCAAGTCGCTCATGCGCAAACTGACATGGCACGTTCGGGTTGTGAAGGGTGTCGGGAGGGGTGGCCGGCGGCGGGATCTTCTCCGAGGGAATGATCGAGAAGGGCCGCCACCGGCCTTTGGGGAATGCGAGAGACGAGGGAACGGCGTCTCTTCATTCGGTGAACACGCGAGGAGGCAATGGGTTCCCCATATTGTCACCCCATCAGAGGATCAGTTCGCGGCGACCGGAGCTTTTTGTTGCAAAGCAGCAAGATAGGTCCGCGTCCACCATGTAATGTCTGTCTCGCGGATCGATTGCATCAAGCTTAGATGTCGCGATTGCCGCTCGTGCAGCGGCATAGACAGCGCCTGTTCAATGGCGCGCGCGGTCTCGCCTGGATCATAGGGATTGACCATCAAGGCCGCCTCCATCTGCTCGGCCGCCCCGGCAAAGTGCGACAGTATGAGCACGCCCGGATCGGCACCGTCCTGTGCGGCGACGAATTCTTTGGCGACCAGATTCATGCCATCGGCCAACGGCGTCACGAGGCAGGCATCCCCGCGCCGGTACAACCCCGCGAGAATCTCCCGCTCGATGTTGCGCCGGATATAGCGGATCGGGGTCCAGTCCAGTTCGGCCATCTCGCCGTTGACCCGCCCCGTGATGGTCTCGAGTTCCTGACGAATATCCTTGTAGGCCTCGACATCCTCGCGAGAGGGCGGTGCGATCTGAAGCAGGGTCGCCCGGATCTGCGGATCAGGCCGATGCGAAAGGTACTCTCCGAAGGCCGCAAAGCGCTGCGGCAGGCCCTTGGAATAGTCGAGACGATCGACGCCCAGCACCAACCGCTCGCCCGGAGACAGGCGCAGATGCTCGCCCGAATCCGCATGCGCCTCAGCAGCTTCGACAAAGTCGTCCACATCGATACCAATCGGAAAGCTTGCGATCTCAAAGGTGCGGTCCTGGTATTTCATCTTGCCGCGCAACAGGATCTCCGCGCCGTTGTCGCGCAGGAAATCGAGCGCGTTCGATACGTCGCGACGCGTCTGCAGCCCAATGAGGTCGAAGGACGACAACCAATCTGGCATCTGCTTGCGCTCGGGCAAGGCGGGCATGTCGGATGGGTTCGGAAAGGGGATGTGCAGGAAAAATCCGATCCGGTTCATCACACCGCGCTTGCGCAGCGCCTCGGCCAGCGGAAGGAAGTGATAGTCATGCACCCAGAGCACGTCGCCCGGCTGCACGACCTCCGCAATCAGCCCGGCCACACGATCGTTCACTTCGCGGTAGACGCGGGCCTGATCGGGATCGACCGCGAGGAGATCGGTGCGGTGATGGAACAGCGGCCACAGGGTGGCGTTCGCATAACCCAGATAGAAGCCCTGATGCTCTTCTTCAGTGAGATCGAAGCTGTAGCGCTCATAGGGGGTCTTCGCGATCTGGGTCAGACCATGAGCCGCCTCCTCGGGGTAGACCCGCTTGCCGGAGTTTCCGATCCAGACGCCGCCGCGCTCCTTGAGCGCGTCATGAAGCGCCACGACGAGCCCCCCGGACGGGGCCGCCTCCGTAGGAATCCGGTTCGAAACGACGATGAGGCGACCCTCTTCCATGGTCACGCCTCGGCCCAGCGTCGCAGCGTCCTCCGAGCGGCTTCGGGATCACCCAGCCGACAGCCCGCCGCGGTCTCTCCTTCGCCCACCTTCACGGCCAGCCCTCCCTGCTCGGCCACCCAATGCAACGCCGGTTCATCAGTGACATCATCACCGAAGAAGATCGGCATGGTGCCGCTGAAGCCATCGCCTTTCATCATCCGGCGCATCGACACGTCCTTGCCGATTCCGGTGGGGCGCAACTCGTAGGCCATCTTGGAGTGATGCAGATCGAAACCGTCATGGGTCTCCGACAAGGCCCGCAGGAAGGCATAAGCCTGCGCGGCCAGATCCTCATTCTGTCGGAAATGCAGCACCACGCCCGTGGGCTTGCGCTCGCAGACCAGACCGGGATGGGTCGCAGCGAAGGCCTGCGTCATCTCGCCCAGATGTCCAACCACTTCGGGATTGGCCAACTCATGGTTGCGGATCTCCCCTGACAGGCGCTCCTGCGCGCCGTGGCCCCCGATGATCGGCCCGTCGAACCCCTTGAGATACTGCGTCACATCCTCGATCGCACGGCCGGTGATGATCACGACGCGGCCTTGGGTCTTTTTCGAAAGCGCGCGCAAAAGATCATCGAGACCGGGGTCCACGTCGATCGCATCTGGGCGATCGGCCAGTTCCACTAGCGTGCCGTCAAAGTCGAGGAACAGGGTCGAGCGATCGAGCTTTGGCTCGGGCACCCCGTCGACAGTGTGCTCGCTCTGGTGCTCTCCGTGAAATCCGATCATCTCGTAGTACATTCCCTGTCTCCAATACCGAAGGCCATCCGGCCCGCCGCGACCCGGATCCGAAGGAGCCGGGGGCTGCAGAGCACAACCCACGGGCGGAGGTGCGGGTTCCCGTTCGGTACGGGTTCCGCGCCTGCCGCCGCGGCAGCTTGCCACTCAGTTGTCGGGCATGGGGATGCCGTTGACAAGCGTGTCAGCCGGCGGCGAAGCCTGCATGCGTATTGAGCAGGAACTGTGCGAAGACCGGACCGCAGGCCGCGCCGAGACCGCGCGCGTTGCCCCCCACAGCGGCGGCCTCGACCCGGGCGGGAACCAGCCCGCGCAGATCGACGTCCCGCAGCGCCGCGCGAACCCGCGTCACCAGCGCCTCGCGCACCTCTGCCGGAAAGCCCCCATCGATCAGCACCGCCTCGAAATCGATCACGGCGCAGACGGTGGCCGCGGCACGGGCCAGTTCGGCCCCTACCCCGTCGAGCCATGGCTCCAGCACCTCGTCCATGCCGGTCCAGTCCTGCGGCAGCGTCCAGAGCCGCGCCGGATCGTGCCCCGCCGCGACCAGCCGACGTTCCAGCAAATGCAGGGATGCGGTGTCGATGAGCTGCGCGGGACGGCCCCCGGCATCGCGGGTCGGCAGGGAGCCCATCGCGCCCGCGTTGCCGCGCGCCCCGTCGAAGACGGAGTGGTTGAGAACAATGCCACCGCCGATGAAGGAGCCGATGAAGAAATAGGCGTAGTCCCGAAACTCGCGACCGCGCCCATAGACCTGCTCGGCGCGGCAGGCGGCGGTGGTGTCGTTCTCCACGAAGACCGGAAGCGGGGAGAACCGCGCGACCTCCTGCGTGAAATCGATGTCGCGCCAGCCGTCGAGCGCCGCGGGCGGCGCCCCGATGGTCTCCGGCCAGATCCAGAGCTCGTGCGGGCGCGCGACACCTATCCCCGCGATGCGCCCCCGCAACCGCGCGGGCAAGACGGCGGTCAACTCCCCGATACCGCGTTCGAGAAACCCCATGACCTGCCGGATGTCGGGGTAGGCATAGGTGTCCTGAATCTGTCCGCGCACCTGTCCGTGCAGATCCATGATCAGCAGATCGGCGCTGCGCCGACCGATCTTGAGCCCGATCGAGAACGCCCCGTCCGGATTGAGCCCGACAGGCACGCGCGGCTTTCCGACGCGACCTCGCTGTGGCGCACCGCGCGAAATCATGCCATCCTCATCGAGATGTCGCAGGATCACGGAGACTGTCTGCGGCGACAGACCCGAGAGCCGTGCCAGTTCGCTGCCGGGCATCGGACCGTGCCGCTGCATCAACGACAGCAGCAGCCGTCCGTTGTGATCGCGCAGGCCGCGCTGGTTCGCACCGCCTGCGAGGCTGCGCACTTCGGAGTTCTCCATCCTCCGTCCTCCCTACCCCATAATGGCGCTCCCCTTATTAATAAATCAATATGATTTATTTATTGACGGGTCTTCGAAAACGTCGTTACCGTTGGGCATTCCCGGCGGTTGAGGAGCCACGGGGAACATCTGGGAGGATTTAGACGATGAAACACCTTTTCACGGGTACGGCGCTTGCCCTGATCACCGCCGCCGGAGCGGCTCAGGCCGAGAGCCACATGGCGGATGTCTCCGCCTGCCTGATCACCAAGACCGACACCAACCCCTTCTTCGTGAAGATGCGCGAAGGCGCCCAGCAGGCCGCCGAAGAGATGGGCATCACGCTCAATGCCTATGCGGGCAACGTCGACGGCGACCATGAAACGCAGGTCGATGCGATCGAGACCTGCATCGCCAACGGCGCCTCGGGCATCCTGATCACCGCCTCCGACACCTCGGCCATCGTTTCGGCCGTGACGCAGGCGCGCGATGCGGGTCTTCTGGTCATCGCGCTCGACACACCGCTCAACCCGATCGACGCTGCCGACGCCACCTTCGCCACCGACAATTTTCTCGCTGGTGAGTTGATCGGCCAATGGGCCGCGGCCAAGCTCGGCGAGGAGGCTGCCAACGCCAAGATCGCGATGCTCGATCTCGGCGTCAGCCAGCCTTCGGTCGACGTACTGCGCGATCAGGGCTTCCTGACCGGTTTCGGCATCGACACCAAGGACCCCAACAAATGGGGTGACGAGGACGACCCGCGCATCGTCGGCAACGACGTGACGGCGGGCAACGAGGAAGGTGGCCGCACGGCGATGGAGAACCTTCTCGCCAAGGATCCCGAGATCAACGTCGTCTACACCATCAACGAGCCTGCCGCCGCGGGGGCCTACGAGGCGCTGAAATCCTTCGGCCGCGAGAACGACGTGTTGATCGTCTCGGTCGATGGCGGCTGCCCCGGCGTGGCCAATGTCGCCGACGGGATCATCGGCGCCACCTCGCAGCAATATCCGCTGGAGATGGCCAAGCTCGGCGTCGAGGCGATCGCACAATACGCCGAGGACGGCACCCTGCCCGAGAACACCGAAGGCAAGGATTTCTATGATACCGGCGTGAAGCTCGTCACCGACGAGCCGGTCGACGGGGTCGACTCGATCTCGGTTGAGGAAGGCCAGGAGCTCTGCTGGGGCTGACCCGGCGTCACAAACCATTTGGCCTGCGTCCGCTTCGGGGCGCAGGATGACCCTGAGGGGGCGGGCCCGAGCGCCCGCCCCGCTCACGAGAGCCGTGCCATTCGCAGGGCCCGGCCCTTGACGTTCGCCACGGGAGGGGCGCGACATGCCGACAGATACAGATCATTATGAAACCTCGGTGCGAGAGAGACGCGCCGAAGCGGTGGCCGAATTCGCCGATCACAAGCCGAGTCCGCTGCAACGGGTCCAGCACGCACTTCACGTGACACCGGCGCTGGTGCCGTTGATCGTGCTTCTGGCCTCGATCGTGGTCTTTGGCGCGCTCTTGGGCTCGCGCTTCTTCTCGCCCTTCGCGCTGACGCTGATCCTGCAGCAGGTGCAGATCGTCGGCATCGTCGCCGCCGCCCAGAGCCTCGTGATCCTGACCGCCGGCATCGACCTCAGCGTCGGCGCGATCATGGTGCTGAGTTCGGTGGTGATGGGCCAATTCACCTTCCGCTATGGCATCCCGGGTCCGGTCGCGGTGGCCTGCGGCCTCGCCGTCGGCACCGCCTGCGGCTTTCTCAACGGCTGGCTGGTGGCGCGCATGAAACTGCCGCCCTTCATCGTGACGCTAGGCACATGGCAGATCTTCCTCGCAACGAACTACCTCTACTCGGCGAACGAGACGATCCGCGCGCAGGACATCGAGGCCACGGCGCCGATCCTGCAATTCTTCGGGACCAAGTTCTCGATCGGCGGCGCGGTGTTCACCGTGGGCGTGGTGTTCATGATCGCGCTGATCCTCGGGCTGGGCTGGGTGCTGCGCCACACCGCGTGGGGCCGGCATGTCTATGCGCTGGGCGACGACGCCGAGGCCGCGCAGCTGTCGGGCGTCGACGTCAAGCGCACGCTGATCTCGGTCTACATGCTGTCGGGGCTGATCTGCGCCTTCGCAGGCTGGGCCCTCATCGGCCGCATCGGCTCGGTCTCGCCGACCTCGGGCTACGACGCCAACATCGAAAGCATCACCGCCGTGGTGATCGGGGGCATCTCGCTCTTCGGCGGGCGCGGCTCGATCATGGGGTCGCTGTTCGGCGCGCTGATCGTGGGCGTGTTCTCGCTCGGCCTGCGCCTTCTGGGTGCGGATGCGCAATGGACCTATTTCTTCATTGGCGTGCTGATCATCGCCGCCGTGGCCGTGGACCAGTGGATCAGGAAGGTGTCGGCATGAGCATCGGACAAAAGCGCGAGCCCATCCTCACGGGCCGCAACCTCGTGAAGCGGTACGGCAAGGTCGTCGCCCTCGATCACTGCGACTTCGACCTCTACCCGGGCGAGATCCTCGCCGTCATCGGCGACAATGGCGCGGGCAAGTCGACGCTGATCAAGGCGCTCTCGGGTGCCGTGATCCCGGATGCGGGCGAAGTGAGGCTCGAGGGCAAGCCGGTGCACTTCGCCTCGCCCAACGACGCGCGCCACGCCGGCATCGAGACGGTGTACCAGACGCTGGCGATGTCGCCCGCCCTGTCGATCACCGACAACATGTTCATGGGGCGCGAGATGCGCAAACCGGGGTTCCGAGGCAAATGGCTGCGTCAGCTCGACCGGCCCGCGATGGAGAAATTCGCTCGCGACAAGCTCAACGACCTCGGGCTGATGACGATCCAGAACATCAACCAAGCGGTCGAGACGCTTTCGGGCGGCCAGAGGCAGGGCGTCGCGGTGGCGCGCGCGGCGGCCTTCGGCTCGCGGGTGATCATCCTCGACGAGCCGACGGCGGCACTGGGCGTCAAGGAGAGCCGCCGCGTGCTCGAGCTGATCCTCGACGTGCGGTCGCGCGGCATCCCGATCATCCTGATCAGCCACAACATGCCTCATGTGTTCGAGCTGGCCGACAGGGTGCATGTGCACCGTCTGGGCAAGCGCCTGTGTGTTATCGACCCCAAGAATCATTCGATGTCCGACGCGGTTGCCTATATGACGGGAGCGAAGCTCCCCGAGACCGAGTTCGAGACCGCGTGACGGCCGACAACACAGATGAGGCGCGATTGCTTGACGTGACTTCGCACATCAACGCCGTGGCCGACCGGGTCCATGATCTGGCCGGCCGCAAGCCCCGGGTGATCGTCGGCATCGCCGGCGCCCCCGGAAGCGGCAAGTCGACGCTGGCGACCGAGCTGGCCCGTCGTCTGGAACGGCAGAAGCTGGTCACGCGCATCGTACCGATGGACGGGTTCCACCTCGACAATGGCGTGCTCGATCTGTGGGGGCTTCGCACCCGCAAGGGCGCGCCCGAAACCTTCGACGCGCGTGGTTTCCTGCTTCTGATCAAGCGCCTTGTGCGCGGCGAGGAGGTGGTGGCCCCGGTGTTCGACCGCGCGCGCGACATCGCCATCGCTGGCGCGCAGCTCGTCGAGGCCGACGCGCAGGTGGTGATCGTCGAGGGCAACTACCTGCTGTTCGACGAAGCGCCGTGGTCCGAGTTGGCGCGGCTGTGGGACGTCTCGGCTTTTCTCGACGTGCCGCTTCCCGAACTGCGCGCGCGGCTCATCGCGCGCTGGCTCGGCCATGGCCTGAGCCGAACCGCCGCAACCCAGCGTGCGATGCACAACGACGTGCCCAACGCCCAGCGCGTGATCGAACGTCTTCTGCCCGCCGATCTTCTTCTGCGCCCCTCCTATGAGAGCCGACCGCCGCAGCCGGTACAGCATCGCCGCTCCGACTGAGGCCAGTGGCTCGGCATTTGGTGGCGCGATCGATTAATCAATCCGCCGAAAAAACTCGTGAATCCCGTAGCTTCCAATGTTGCTTTGAACATTGCGGGAGACCGATTCTGCCCTATGCTCACAGGAGAGTGAGCCGTACCCCCGGAGGAATGGCGCACCGGGTCGGTTAACGAGGACACGGGACAGGGAGGCCCGTCATCATGCAACATACACATCGCAGACTATCCCAGCGCTCCATGGCCTTCGTGCTGGCCGGCGGGCGCGGCTCCCGACTGCGCGAACTGACGGACCGCCGGGTCAAGCCGGCCGTCTATTTCGGCGGCAAGGCGCGGATCATCGACTTCGCGCTCTCCAACGCCATGAATTCTGGCATCCGCAAGATGGCGGTGGCGACGCAGTACAAGGCCCACAGCCTGATCCGTCATTGCCAGCGCGGCTGGACCTTCTTTCGCGCCGAGCGCAACGAGTTCCTCGACATCCTGCCCGCCTCCCAGCGGGTATCCGAGAGCATGTGGTACCGTGGCACCGCCGATGCCGTGACCCAGAACATCGATATCGTCGACGGCTACGACGTCGACTACGTGGTGATCCTTGCGGGCGACCACATCTACAAGATGGATTACGAACTCATGCTGCAGCAGCATGTGGATTCGGGGGCCGACGTGACCGTCGGCTGTCTCACCGTGCCACGCATGGAGGCGGTCGCCTTCGGCGTGATGCATGTCGACGAGAACAGCCGCATCACCTCGTTTCTGGAAAAACCCAAGGACCCGCCATCGATCCCCGGTCAGCCCGACAAGGCCCTGGCCTCGATGGGCATCTACGTCTTCTCGTGGCCGTTCCTGCGTGACCTGCTGACGCGCGACGCCGAGGACGAGAATTCGAGCCATGACTTCGGCACCGACCTGATCCCCGACATCGTCAAGAATGGCAAGGCGATGGCGCATCGCTTCGACGATTCCTGCGTGCGGGCCGAGGGCCGCGAGGCCTATTGGCGCGACGTCGGCACGGTCGATGCCTTCTGGCAGGCCAATATCGACCTCACCAATTTTGATCCTGAACTGAACCTGTGGGACCGCGACTGGCCGATCTGGACCTATTCCGAGAGCGCGCCGCCCGCCAAGTTCATCCATGACGAGAAGGACCGTCGTGGCTCGGCCGTCTCCTCGATGGTGTCGGGCGGCTGCATCATCTCGGGCACCGAAGTGCGCAATTCGCTCCTGTTCACCCAAGTGCACACCAATTCCTACTCGGTGCTCGATCACACCGTGGTGCTGCCTTACGTCAACGTCGCCCGTCACGCGCGGCTCAAGAACGCGGTGATCGACGCGGGCGTGGCGATCCCCGAGGGGCTGGTGGTGGGCGAGGATCCCGAGGAGGATGCGAAATTCTTCCGCGTCTCGGAGGGCGGCGTGACGCTGATCACGCAGGCGATGCTCGACAAGCGGGCCGCGTCCCTGTGATGCGGGTTCTCTCCGTCGCCTCCGAATGCGCGCCACTGGTCAAGACCGGCGGGCTCGCGGACGTGGCGGGCGCCCTGCCCGCCGCCCTGCGCGCCGAAGGCGTCGAGATGCGCACCCTCCTGCCGGGTTATCCGGCGGTGATGGCCGCGCTCGATCCCGGCGCGGTTCAGGTGATGACGGAGAGCGCGCTCTTCGGCGGCCCGGTGCGCGTGATCGCGGGCCGGGCCGCCGGGCTCGATCTCTTCGTGATCGACGCGCCGCATCTCTACGGGCGCGAAGGCTCGATCTATCTCGGGCCGGATGGTCACGACTGGCCCGACAACCCGCAGCGTTTCGCGGCGCTGAGCTATCTAGCCGCGCGGATCGGCACCGAAGGGGTGACGCTGGACGCACATGAATGGCGTCCCGAACTGCTGCACTGCCACGACTGGCAGGCGGGCTTCGTGCCCGATTATCTCGCGCAGATGGGCGGGCGCTGCGCTACGATCCTGACGATCCACAACATCGCCTTTCAGGGCCTGACCGGCCACCACATGATCGAGACGCTGCGCTTGCCGCGGTCGCGGTTCCATGCGGAAGGCTTCGAATATTACGGCAAGCTCTCGGCCCTGAAGGCCGGGCTGATGCGCGCCGACCGGCTCACCACCGTGTCGCCCACCTATGCGGCCGAACTGATGCGGCCCGAATTCGGCATGGGCCTCGACGGGGTGATGCGCGCGCGCCGCCGCGACCTGTCGGGCATCCTCAACGGCATCGACGAGGCCGCGTGGAACCCCGCCTCGGACCCGCATATCGTCGAAGGCTACCGTCACCCGGCGGGCAAACAGGCGAACCGCGCCGCGCTGCGCGCCGAGATGGGCCTGCCCGAGGCTGCCGGTCCGCTGTGCTGCGTCGTCTCGCGGCTCACCGAACAGAAGGGCCTCGACCTGCTGCTCGACGCCCTGCCCGCTCTGCTGGAGCGCGGCGGTCAACTTGCGCTTCTCGGCTCGGGCGACCGTGCCCTGGAGAACGCCTTTCGGGATGCCGCACGCGAAGACGGGGTGGCGGTGCGCATCGGCTATGACGAGGCCCTGTCGCATCGGCTTATCGCTGGGGCGGACGCGATCCTCGTGCCATCACGATTCGAGCCTTGCGGCCTGACGCAGCTCTACGGGCTGCGCTATGGCACGATCCCTCTCGTGGCGCTCACCGGCGGGCTAGCCGATACGGTAATCAACGCCTCGCCCGCGGCACTCGACCGGGGCGTCGCCACGGGGCTGCAGTTCCACCCGGTATCGGCCGACCCGCTGGCTGTGGCATTGGGGCGGCTGTGCGATCTTCATGCCGAACCGGACACATGGGCGCAGATGCAGGCCAACGCGATGCGCCAGCCCGTGGGATGGTCCAGCTCGGCGAGGGCCTATGCGGCGCTCTACCGGGATGCTATCGCCACGGCATGAGCACCAGAACACGGATCAGCGCCGGCCGGCCGCACCCGCTCGGCGCCACGCCCGATGCGGGCGGCGTCAATTTCGCCGTCTTCAGCCAGAACGCGACGCGCATGCAGCTGTGTCTGTTCGAGCGGTTCGGCCGCGAGACCGCGCGGATCGACATGCCCGAGCGCGAGGGGCATGTCTGGCACTGCTACGTCGCCGGACTGAAGCCGGGACAGCATTACGGCTTTCGCGCGCATGGGCCGTACCGCCCTGACGAAGGGCACCGCTTCAATCCCAACAAGCTGCTCCTCGACCCTTATGCCCGCCAGATCAGCGGTCACGCGATCTGGCACGACGCGCTGCATGGATACGACACGCGCTCGCGGCTCCATGACCTGAGCTATGACACCCGCGACAGCGCGCCCTACATGCCGCGCGCGGTGGTCTGTGACACCTCGAAGCTCTTGCCCGCGCGGCATCCTGACCGCCCCATGGCCGATACGGTGATCTACGAAGCGCATGTCGCCGGGCTCACTGCCGACCGGCCCGACATCGCGAGCCGCGGTCGGTTTCAGGGCCTCGCCTCCGACAAGATCATCGATCATCTGGGACGGCTCGGCGTCACCGCGATCGAGTTTCTGCCCGTCCACGCCTTCGTCAACGACCGGTTTCTCGTGGAGAAGGGGCTTTCGAACTACTGGGGCTACCAGTCGATCGGTTTCTTCGCGCCAGAGCCGCGCTATCTCGCCAGCCACGACATCGCCGAGTTTCGCGCCATGGTGGACCGGTTCCATTCGGCCGGAATCGAGGTGATCCTCGACGTGGTCTACAACCACACCGGCGAAGGCAACCAGATGGGGCCGACCCTGTCGTTCCGGGGCCTCGACAACGCCAGCTACTACCGGCTGGCCGAGAACCGGCGCTACCACATCGACGACACCGGCACCGGCAACACCCTCAACATCGAGCACCCGATGGTGCTGCGGATGGTGATGGACAGCTTGCGCTACTGGGTCGAGGTGATGGGGGTGGACGGCTTCCGCTTCGACCTGTGCACCGCGCTGGGCCGCCGCGCCGAGGGGTTCGACCGCAACGCCCCCTTCTTTCAAGCGCTGCGGCAGGACCCCGTGCTGGGGCAGGTCAAGCTCATCGCAGAGCCTTGGGACATCGGGCCGGGCGGCTATCAGCTCGGCGCCTATCCCGCGCCGTTCTCGGAGTGGAACGACAAGTTCCGCGACGAGGTGCGCGACTTCTGGCGCGGCACGTCCGGCATGATCGGCAAGATGGCCGCCCGCATCTCGGGCTCGGCGCAGCAGTTCGACCACGACAACCGCCCCGCGACCTCATCGGTGAACTTTCTCACCGCGCATGACGGCTTCACGCTGATGGACGTGGTCTCCTACAACGAGAAGCACAATCAGGCCAACGGCGAGGACAACCGCGACGGCCACTCGGCCAACCACAGCGACAACATGGGCGTGGAAGGGTCGAGCGACGATCCCAAGCTCTCGGCCGCCCGCGCGCGCAGGCGGCGCAACATGCTGGCGACGCTGATGATCTCCCAAGGCACGCCGATGATCCTCGCCGGGGACGAGCTGGGCAACAGCCAGATGGGCAACAACAACGCCTATTGCCAGAACAACGCGCTGGGCTGGGTGAACTGGGACGCCACCGACCCCGAATTCCTCGGCTTCGTCCGCAATCTCGTGGCGTTTCGTCACGCGCATCCGATTCTGCGGCAGAAGCGTTTCCTTCACGCGCGCAGCCGCAAGATCGACAACCGCACCGACCTGTTCTGGCGCCGTGCCGACGGCCGCCCGATGACCGAGGCCGATTGGGAAGACCCCGAGCGCCGCCTGCTGGCCTTCGAGATGCGCACCGCGTCGGGCACGCCCGATTACGCGGCGCTCGAATACGCCCTCTTCGTCGTCATCAACAACGGGGGGCCGCGCTTCGTCTCCCTGCCCGCCCCGCCGGAGGGCCATGTCTGGGTGCGCCATATCGACAGCGCCCGGCCCGGTGCGCCCCCCAGACCGCATATGGGCCGCACCCGCATCCGGGGACGCTCCGTCGTCGCCATGGTGCTGGAGCCCGCCGAGCCCCCATCCGAACCCGCAAGCCGAGGAGAATGAACCAGTGCAGCAGATCACGGTGAACACCAAGCCCATTCAGGGCCAGAAGCCCGGCACCAGCGGATTGCGCAAGAAGACCAAGGTCTTCAAGGAGCCGCATTTTCTCGAAAACTATGTGCAGTCGATCTTCGACGGCATCGGCGGGATCGAAGGCAAGACGCTCGTTCTGGGCGGCGACGGGCGCTATTTCAACGACCGTGCCAGCCAGGTGATCCTGCGCATGGCCGCCGCCAACGGCGCGGCCAAGGTGATCGTCGGCCAGAACGCGATTCTGTCGACGCCGGCCGCCTCGCATCTCATCCGCAAGCGCGGCACCGATGGCGGGCTGATCCTCTCGGCCAGCCACAACCCCGGCGGCCCCGACGAGGATTTCGGTCTCAAGTACAACGCCGCCAATGGCGGACCCGCGCCCGAAGGCATCACCGACAAGATCTATGCCGCGACCCAAGGCCTCACCCGCTACCGCATCGTCGAGGCGCAGGACATCGACCTCTCCAGTCCCGGAACCTCGACGCTCGGCCAGATGCTGATCGAGGTCATCGACCCGGTCGCCGATTACGCGATGCTGATGGAGGATCTGTTCGACTTCGACGCGATCCGCGCACTACTCGCAGGCGGGTTCCATCTGCGCTTCGACGCGATGCATGCGGTCACCGGCCCCTATGCGGTCGAGATCCTCGAAAACCGCCTCGGCGCGGCGTCGGGTTCGGTGGTCAACGCCACCCCCTCGCCGGATTTCGGCGGCGGCCATCCTGATCCGAACCCGATCTGGGCCAAGGATCTGGTTGAGGCGATGATGGCCGATGACGCGCCCGATTTCGGTGCGGCCTCGGATGGTGACGGTGACCGCAACATGATCATGGGGCGCGGCGTCTATGTCACCCCGTCCGACAGCCTCGCGCTGCTCGCGGCCCATGCGCATCTCGCCCCCGCCTACAAGGGCGGGCTCAAGGGCGTCGCGCGCTCCATGCCGACCTCGGCGGCCGTCGACCGCGTGGCCGAGAAAAAGGGCATTACCTGCTTCGAGACGCCCACCGGCTGGAAGTTCTTCGGCAACCTGCTCGACGCCGGGAAGGCGACGCTCTGCGGCGAGGAGAGCGCCGGCACCGGCTCTGACCACGTGCGCGAGAAGGACGGTCTCTGGGCGGTGCTTTTGTGGCTCAACATCCTTGCCGAGACGAAGAAGAGCGTGAAGCAGCTGCTCTCCGATCACTACGCGGAATACGGGCGCAACTACTACTCGCGTCACGATTACGAGGACGTGGAGGCCGACCGCGCCAACGCGCTAATGGACGAGTTGCGCGGCAAGCTGGGCAGCCTTCCGGGCCAGAGCTTTGCCGGACAGACGGTGAAGACCGCCGACGAGTTCTCCTATGATGATCCGGTCGACGGGTCGCGCGCCACCGCCCAGGGGCTGCGCGTGGGCTTCGAAGATGGCGGCCGCGTCGTGTTCCGCCTGTCGGGCACCGGCACGGTGGGGGCGACGCTGCGCGTCTATCTCGAATCGCTGGAAACGGATGCCTCGAAGACCGATCGCGACCCGCAGGAGGCGTTGGCCCCGATCATCGCCGCCGCCGACGAGATCGCGGGCATCAAGGCCCATACCGGCCGCGACGCGCCCAACGTCATCACCTGATTGATGTCACCGACCCCGCCGCCCGGGCGGCAGGGTCCCCTCAGAGCCAGCCCTTGGCCTTGAACCAGACCCATGTGCCAACCGCCGAGGCCACCATCGCGCCGAGCGCGATGTAATAGGCGTAAGGCTCGTTCAGCTCGGGCATGTTGGCGAAGTTCATCCCGTAGATCGACGCGATCAGCGTCGGCGGCAGGAACAGCGCTGCCACGACCGACAGGGTCCGCACCACGGCGTTCTCGTCGAGATTGATCATGCCCAGCGTCGCGTCGGTGGCCAGCGCCACGCGGCTGTTGAGAAAATCCAGATGAACCTCCAGCGCGTTGATGTCGCGCATCTGCGCCTTGGCGAGCGTGCCGATCTGCGGATCGCGGTGCTTCATCGTGCCGTTCCAGACGATGAAGGTCGACAGCATCCGCTCCATCGTGAACAGTGCCAAACGCACCTTGGCGGTCAACTCGCCCTGCTGGCCGATGTCGCGCAGCGCCAGCCGCAGCCCTTCGACGTCGTTGGCCTCCTCGCCGTAAACCTCGCTCGCCACGCGGTCGAGCACGCGGCCGGTCGCCTCCAGCAGGTCGGCCTGCCGCGCGATGATCTCCTCGACCAGTCCGAGGAAGATGCGCACCGGCGTGCCCGAGCCCGCGCTCGACCTTTCGGCGCGGGTGGCGAAGGTCTCGAAGGGGCGCGGGCTGTGATGGCGCACCGTCACCAGCCGCTCGGGCGTCAGAAGAAAGGTCACGGGGGCCGAGAACTGCCGTCCTTCGTCGTCGCGGCCCGGCAGCATTACCGTCATCACCTGACAATCGCCTTCGCGGTGCAGCCGGTTGGAGATCTCGATCTCTTCCATGTCCTCGAGCGTGGGCACGTCGATGCCCAAGGCCTCGACCAATGCGGTCTCCTGCGCATTGGGCGACAGAAGGTCGATCCAGAGCGCCGATTCCGGGCCATGTCCCTCGGGCAAGAGAGCAAGTCCTGCCCCGTCAGGCTGATAGGCGGCGATCATCGGCAGTCTCCTAATCCGGGGTGGGGTCATCGAGAGAGGGAGCTAGCGCGCCCGCGCCCGCGTCCAGAGCGGCAGGAGGATTGCGCGAGGCCTCAGTTCTTGTCGTCCGTCCCGTCGCGCGGCGGGTCGAAGACCACGAAGAACTGGTAGGCGCACCAGAGCCCGGCGGCGGCGAAGAGCGCCGCCCAGCCGAGCGAGCCGCGCGACAGTTCGACCAAGGCCCAGAGCAGCGTCACCGCGACCACGAGCACCCGCCGCCACAGGGGAATGAAGAACGGGCTTTGAACGTCGAACAGCTTGCCCATGCGAGACCTCCGCCTTGTATGCCACAGGGCCAAATACGACCGAAACAATTGGTCGCTCTCTTTCGCCCGGCCTGGTTTTCCTTAGCGAAGCCCGGTCTTTGCGATGATCTGCGCAAGCTGCGTCATCGCCATGGCCCGGGCAGCGGCGACACCGCTGGCGCCTTCGGCTTGCGGGATCGGCACGGCAATCTCGAAGGTCTCGGCCCGGTCGCGGCCCAGCGCGTCGCGGGTCGCCACGAAGTACTGCCCGGCCACTTTAAAACGGCCCTGCGCGTCGGCGAGGAACTCCTCGACGCGGACCTCGACACGGGCCTCGGCGAAATCGTCGAAGGGCCACGGCTCGGAGGCCACGCGCGCCCCGGTCGAGAGCCTGAGTGCACGCGACAGCTCCAGCGTCGCGGCGCGCACCGGGTCGTCGGCCCAGAGCAGGTCCTCGGCGGGGGTGATCACCCCCTCGGGCGTCTCGACATAGATCTCCTCGAGCGCCGCATAGGTCGGCAAGGTGATCTCGCGTAGCTCGACCGAGGCGAAGGCGATGGACACCTTCTCCGCCGGGGCGATCTTCGGCACCGCGTAGCGCAGCTCGGGGCCGCCGCAGGCGGCGAGCCCGGCCAGCAAGCCCATGGCGAGAATGGGGCGTTTCATCATAGCCTAGCGTCCTGTCAGAAGCGAATTGGGGCGGCGTTCGATCGCGCGGGCCAGCGAGCCCACCGCCTCGGCGGCCTTGGAAACGTCGCGCAGCGCCGAGCGCAGGTCTCGCAGCGCGGGCTCGGTGCCGTCACCGATCGTGGCAACGGTGCCGTTCGAGGTCACCAACAGCGCCTCGGCGCGGCTGACCAGAGAGGGCAGCGTGCGCGCGGCCTCGGCGAGGCGGTCGGCCGCGTTGGCGGCGGAGGCGAAGGTGGCGTTGGCATTTTCGACCACGCCGCCCTCGCTCACTTGGGCAAGGATCACGCGCAGCTGCGCCAAAGCACTATTAAGCTCGCCCGGCAGCGCTCGCGCCGTGTCCTGCTTGAGGATGCGATCGGCGCTGTTGACGAAGCTGCTCGCCTCGGCGACGAGCACCTCGAGCGGCAGATCGGCGGCCTTGCCCGCCACGGCGTTGAGGCTGTCGATGAGCTGCGGCGCGCCGGCGAGCGAACGGTCGAGCGAATCCGCCGCACTGGCGGCGCTTTCCAGTGCCGCCACGAGGCTTTCGCCGCCACCGCCCGCATTGACCTCGGCCAGAAGTGTGCGCGCCTCGGCCACGCCCAGTTCCAGCTCGCCCGCAAGCGTGCCGATCTGGCCGGGCAGAGCGCGCGCGGCCTCGGTGCCGATCAGGGCGCGGGCGTCCTGCGCCAGACCCGAAACGCGGTCGAGCAGCGCGTCCACGGGCAGCTCCTGCGCCATCGCCGCTACGGCGTCGATCCGCTCGACGAGCTGCGGCAC
Source organism: Limimaricola cinnabarinus (assembly GCF_047631075.1). Lineage (NCBI taxonomy): Bacteria > Pseudomonadati > Pseudomonadota > Alphaproteobacteria > Rhodobacterales > Paracoccaceae > Limimaricola > Limimaricola cinnabarinus. The sequence goes on along the minus strand of NZ_JBLHYX010000006.1, from coordinate 119,310 downwards.
GCCCTCCAGAGAAGCATCGAGCGACGCCGCCGCGGCCCCCGCCGCGTCGACCGTATCGAGCAGCCGCGCCACTCCCTGCTCCTCGTTCAGGCTGGCGATGAGCGTGCGCGCCTCGGCGGTGCCGGTTTCCAGCTCGGCCAGAAGTGCGTTCACGCGGCCCGGCAGGGCGCGCGCGTCGTCGGTGTCGATCAGGCCACGCGCCGCCCCGGCAAGGCCGGTGACCTCGGACAGGAGGCTCTCGAGCGGCAATTCATTGGCAGTGGCGGCCAACGCGTCGATCCGGTTCACCAGCTGCGGAACGCCCGCCAGAGAGGCGTCGAGCGTCCGCACGGCCGCGCCCGCGGCGTCCACCGTGTCCAGCAGACGGGTCACCGCCTGCTGCTCGTTCAGTCCGGCGATCAGACTGCGGGCTTCGGCGGTGCCGCCCTCCAGCTCGGTCAGCAGGGCGCTCACGCGGCCCGGCAGCGCCTGCGTCTCCTCCGCGCCCACGATGGCACGCGCCTCTTCGGCGAGCCCCGACACCTCGGTCAGGAGCCGGTCAAGCGGCAGTTCGGCGGCGGTTTCGGCGACCCGGTTGAGGTTGCCGATGAGCTCGGGCACCCCGTCGAGAGCGGTGTCGAGATCGGCGGTCACGGCGGTCGCGCCATCCACCGCATCGAGGACGCGGCGCACGGCCTCGGCCTCGCGCACCTCGTCGAGGATCTGGCGGACATCGGACACGGCAAGCTCGATCTCGCTCATCACGACGCCGATCTGACCGGGGACCGCCTGCACCTCTTCCGATCCGACGAACCCGCGGATGTCGCCCAGAAGCGCGCGCACGTCGCCCGGCGTCTGCTGCAGATCCTCCGAGCCGATCAGCCGGGCCGAGTTCTCCAGAAAGCTGGTGGCCGAGGCGAGGAGTTCCTCGATCGGCAGGTTGTTGATCCGGTCGAGCGTGCCCTGCGCCGTCGCCTGCACATCCGAAATTTCGCTGCCGGTCACCGGCACCGACGGATAGGGCAGCGCGTCGAGGTCGAGTTCCGCCTGCTCCACGCCGGGCACGTCGATAAGCTGCACCTTGAGACCGCCGGTGAGGATCGAGCCGGTGACGAGCCGCGCACGCAGCCCGTCGGCGACCTCTTCGGTAAAATATTGCAACGCCTGCTCCACGCCGCCGTCATCGGCCATGCCGAGCCGCGAGGGCAGAATGTTGAGCACGGTCTGAAGCCGCACGCCGCGATCGCCGAACCGTTCCGCATCGACGAGACCGTTGAGCCCGGTGACCGAGCCCACGCGCACGCCGTCCAGTTCGACCGCGGCCCCCACGGCAAGGCCCGACACGTTGCCGTCGAAAACCGCCACGAGATTGAGTGAAGGGCCGTCGGGGGTGTTGAAGACAGAGTTCCGCGCCGTTTCCTCGGCGTCGTAGACCTCGAAGATCTGCCCGTCCTCGGCTAGCGTCGCGCCCGACACGAAGGTGTCGAAAGCCAGACCGCCCGCGAGCAGCGCCGCCACGCTGTCGAAGTCGATCTCCGCGCCGCCGGTACCGATCTTGACCGAGAAGCCCGAGGTGTCCCAGAACCGCGTGGTCTCGGTGACGAGGTTGTCATAGGGCGCGTAGATCACCCCCGGTGCCTCGACATAGAAACCGTCGGTCGACACGCCCGCCGCGCCGATCCGACCCGCCTCGACCCCCTTGTAAAGGATCGGGCTATTGCCCGAGAGCACGCCCTCGGTGGCGCGGAGCGTGATCTCGATGCCCTGCTGATCGGGGCCGAGAAGCGGCGCATGGTCGAGGCCATCGAAATCCGTCAGCACCTCGCCCTTGCGCCCGTCCCACTGGCCGCGCAGATAGACGCCGGACAGCACCGTATCGAGCCCCGACACGCCTTCGGTCGTCACCTCGGGGCGCACCACCCAGAACTCGGCATCCTCGTCGATGAAGGGTGCGATGTCCTTTGCGACGCGGATCGAGATCCGCACCCGGTCGAGGCCCTCGGTGAAGCCCACCTCTTCGACCAGACCCACCGCCACGTCGCGGAACCGCAGTTCGGTCTCGCCAGCGAGCACGCCGCCCGCGTCGTCGAAGATCACGTCGATCAGGGGGCCCTGATCCGACCATTGCTTCCAGCCGATGCCCAGCGCCACGGCGAGCGCGCCGATGGGAACCAGCCAGACCACGGAGACGCGGCTGGCGAGCGAACGGCGCGGGCCGTCGAGCGGCACTTCGGGCAGGTCCTCGCTCACGCGCGTGCGGCCCGGTCGTGACGGTCATCATCCGCGCGATCCCAGATCAGGCGCGGGTCGAAGGCTTGGGCGGAGAGCATCGTGAAGATCACCGAGAGTGCGAAGGCGAGCGCCGCCGGGCCCGGCTTGATCGAGGCGGCAAGATTCAACTGCACCAGCGCCGTCAGGATCGCAACCACGAAGACGTCGATCATCGACCAGCGCCCGATGTACTCGACGATTTCGTAGAGCCTGTGGCGCGCATGCGGCTTGGCGCGGCTACCGCGCCTCACCGAAATCGCGAGCCAGGCGATGGCCGCGAACTTCCCCATCGGAATGGCGACCGAGGCGATGAGGATGATCAGCGCCACCACCGGCGCTCCATGTGTCGCAAGCTCGATCGCGCCCTCGACGATGGTGTCCTCGGAAACGGTGAACAGCACCTGCGTGCGCAGCATCGGATAGAGATTGGCCGGAATGTAGCACAGCACCCCCGCCACCCACCACGCCCAGACCCGGCTGAGGCTGTGGCCATCGCGTGACACCAATGCTTTGCCGCAACGCCCGCAGCGCGCCGTCTCGGCGGGCCAGACGCGGGTGCAGCGGGTGCAGGCGACGAGCCCGGCCCTGCGCGCAGTGATTGCGGGCGTGTCGGTGACGGTGCCGCTCATGCCGCCGCCCCTTTGGTGCGGCGCGCGCCATAGCCATGCTCCAGCGCCTCCCAGACCGACCAGCGACACATCCAGCGGTCGTGGATCACGGTGAGAAAGACCAGAGCGGCGAACATCCAGAAGGCGGGGCCGAAGCTCAGATGCGCGAGGTCGGCCACCTTGACCAGCGCCACGGCGCAGCCCAGCGCGAAAATCTCGGCCATCGACCACGGGCGCAGCGCCTCGGCCAGAGCGAAGAGCCGCAGCGCGCCCGGCGGCGCGGGCCGGTCGAACACCAATGGCCCGAGCACGTAGATGGTGAGGATGGCGCGCGCCAGCGGCACCAGCACGATCAGCGCCGTCACCGCCAGCGACAGAAGCAGCAGCGGCCCACCGGTGAAGCTCAGCGCCGCGTCGAGCAACGTCGCCTCGTTGACGAAGCCCTGCCGGCTGATCTTGAGGAACGGAAACCAGACCGCCCCGAGCACGAGGATCAGCGAGGCAGCCGAGAGCATAATGATGATCATGCCCGCGCTCTTGCGCGGCGCGATCAGCACGGTGTGACAGCGCGCGCAGACGGCGCGTTCGCCGTGACGGGGCATCCGCGCGCGGTAGATCGCATCACATTGCGGGCAGGCGATGAGTTGCGCCGGATCGGCGCGGGCGATGTCTGTGCTGTGCATGGGGTCCGCCCGTCAGATCACTCGGGGCGAATGATAGTGCCGTGCAAGGGGAAAGGCCACGGGGCCGGCGCACACGGGACCGTGACGCCACCGGCCATGACGAGGTGACCAGCGGGAACACCCCCTGTCTCGCGGCCATGGCGGGCCTTCCACGTTTCAGCTTACTCCGAGCGAGGGCCGCGATGCTCACGCTTAATCCTTTGGCCCGACCCCGCCCGGCGTCGGCGTCACCACCGTCACCGCCTCTCCCGCCGCGAGCCATGTCTGCGCGCAGGCCGCAAGCGTCTCGACCGTGCCGTCGCGCCGCCGCACTTCCGTGCGCCCCACCTCGCCCGCGCCACCGCCATCGAGTCCTTCAGGCGGGCGGTGCCGGTGCGAGGAAAGGATCGACAGGTCCATGTCCTCGAGAAAACGCAGCGTCCGCCGTGTGCCATCGCCCCCGGGCCACGCACCGTCGCCGCCCGAGCCGGGGCGCAAGGCGAAACTTTCCAACAAGACCGGGAACCGCGTCTCCAGCACTTCGGGGTCGGTCAGCCGCGAATTGGTCATGTGGGTGTGTACGCCCGAGGTCCCGGCGAAGCCGCGCCCGTCGTTCATCTTGCCCGCCGGGCTGCCCGAACAGATCGTCTCATAATATTGATAAGCGTCGTTGCCGAAGGTGAGGTTGTTCATGGTCCCTTGGGCGTTGGCGAGCGCGCCCAGCGCCTGAAACAGCGCGTTGGTGACATGCTGCGAGGTCTCGACATTGCCCGCCACCACGGCGCGCGGCCAGGCGGGACGTAACATGGAGCCTTCGGGAATCACGATATCGATGGGCCGCAGACAGCCCGCATTCATCGGGATCGGTTGCTCGCACATCACGCGAAACACATAGAGCACGGCGGCACGGGCCACCGGTTCGGGCGCATTGAAGTTGTTGTCGCGCGCCTCCGAGGTGCCGGTGAAATCAACCTTGGCGCGCCGGGCCTCACGGTTCACGGTAATCCGCACCCGGATCACCTGCCCGGTGTCGGTCGCGTAATCGCAGGCACAATCCGACAGCCGCCCGATGAGGCGGGCTACCTCCTCGGCGGCGTTGTCCTGAACGTGTCCCATATAGGCGCGCACCACGTCGAGGCCGAACTCATCGACCATCCGCCGCAGCTCGGCCGCGCCACGGGCGTTGGCCGCGACCTGCGCCTTGAGGTCGGCAATGTTCTGGTCTGGGTTGCGGCAGGGCCACTCATGATCGGTCAGCAGATCGCGCAGCGCCGCCTCACGAAAGTTGCCGCGATCCACAAGGTGGAAGTTGTCGATCAGCACGCCTTCTTCGTCCACATTCGTCGCCAGAGGCGTCATCGACCCCGGCGCGGTGCCGCCGACATCGGCATGGTGGCCCCGGCTCGCGCTCCAGAACAGGATTTCACGGCCCGCCTCGTCGAACACAGGCGAGACGACGGTGATGTCGGGTAGATGCGTGCCGCCATTATAGGGCGCATTGAGCGCGAAGACGTCGCCGGGGCGGATCACCGGGTTCTGGCGAATGATCGCCTCGACCGACCGGTCCATGCTCCCCAGATGCACCGGCATGTGCGGCGCGTTGGCGACGAGCGCGCCGTCGCGGTCGAACACGGCGCAGGAAAAATCGAGCCGTTCCTTGATGTTGACCGACTGGGCCGTGTTCTGTAGCGCCATGCCCATCTGTTCGGCGATGTTCATGAAGAGGTTGTTGAACACCTCAAGCAGGATCGGATCGGCCTTCGTGCCCGCCGCGATCTGTCGCGGCGCGGCCTCCTGGCGGGTGAGCAGGATGTCGTCCCGTCCGGTGAGCGCAGCCGTCCAGCCCGGCTCGACCACGATGGTCTGGTTCGGCTCGATGATGAGAGCAGGCCCGCGCATTTCATGGCCGGGCGCCATATCGGCGCGGCGGTGTACCGTGGCCTCATGCCACGCGCCTCCCGAAAAGAAGCGCGTCTTCTCGTCCGCCTTCGCCCGGCCTCGCTCCAGCACATGGGCTACGGACTTGGCCGCGGCATGCGCGGGCTCGGTCCCCTCGACCTCGACCGCCTCGATCACCAGTTCGCGCTCGGGGCTCAGAAACCCGAACTGCGCCTCGTGCGCCGCTTCGAACCTTGTGCGCGCCGCCGCCATGTCACCCGCGTAATCGACCTGAAGCGCGGTGTCCGTACCGGTGTAGCGCAAATGCAGCCGGGTGGCGTAGCTCGCGCCAGACATGCCCTGCCCGGCCAGATCGGCGCGCACCTGCGCCGAAAGCTCCGCGATCAGCCTGTCGAGAGCGTCGCGCGTGTCCTCCTCCAGCAGTTTCACCAGCCCCTGCTGGCGGCCGACCGAAACCGTGGCGAGGCCGATGCCGTAGGCCGAAAGCAGCCCCGAGAGCGGATGCACCAGCACCGCCTCCATGCCCAGCGCATCGGCCACGAGGCAGGCATGCTGCCCGCCCGCGCCACCAAAGGAGTTGAGCAGGTAGCGCGTCACGTCATGGCCGCGCTGAACAGAAATCTTCTTGATCGCGTTCGCCATGTTCTCGACCGCGATGCGTACGAAGCCCTCGGCCGCCTCCTCCGCGCCGCGGTCCTTCGCGATCACCTCGAAGGCCTTGCGCACGCCATCGCGGTCGAGCGGCTGATCCTGACCGGGGCCGAAAATCGCCGGGAAAAGATCGGGGTCGAGCTTGCCCAGCATGACGTTGGCATCTGTCACGGTGAGCGGCCCGCCGCGCCGGTAGCATAGCGGCCCCGGATCAGCCCCGGCGCTGTCGGGCCCGACGCGGAACCGGTTCGCATCGGCGTGCAGCACCGAACCGCCGCCCGCCGCCACCGTGTGAATGCGCATCATCGGCGCGCGGATGCGTACGCCCGCCACCTCGGTGTCGAAGGCCCGCTCGAACGCACCCGCGCAATGCGCGACATCCGTCGAGGTGCCGCCCATGTCGAAGCCGATCACCTTCTCCCAGCCCGCCGCGTGTGCCGTCTCGACCATGCCGACGACGCCGCCCGCCGGGCCCGACAGGACCGCGTCCTTGCCCTGGAACGCCTCGGCCGCTGTCATGCCGCCCGAAGACATCATGAATTGCAGCGTCGGACCCGGCTTGCCCGGCGGCGTGGCCCCCAACGCATCCGAGACCCGTGCGACGTAGCGGCGCAGGATCGGCGAGAGGTAGGCGTCGACCACCGTGGTGTCGCCGCGCCCGACGAGCTTGAGAAGCGGCGAGACCTCGTGGCTGACCGAGACCTGCCCGAAGCCCATGTCGCGCACCATCCCGGCCAGTGCCGCCTCATGCGCGGGCGCGTTCCAGGCATGCATCAGGACGATCGCCACGGCGTCGATGCCCTCCGCCCGAAGCCGGTCAAGCGCCGGGCGCAGCGCCTCCGCGTCAAGCGGCGTCTCGACCGTGCCGTCGGCGCGCACGCGCTCCTCGACCTCGATGACGCTGTCGTAGAGCTGCTCAGGCAGCACGATTTCCTTGGCAAATATGTCGGGACGACCCTGATAGGCGATGCGCAGCGCGTCGCGAAAGCCTCGGGTGATGAGCAGCGCCGTCCGGTCGCCCTTGCGCTCCAGAAGCGCGTTGGTGGCGACGGTCGTGCCCATCTTGACCGTGCCGATGTGCGCGGGCTCGATCGCGCCGCCCAAGAGCCGCCGAATGCCCGCGATTGCGGCGTCCTCATAGCCTTCGGGGTTTTCGGACAAAAGCTTGAGCGGGTGCAGGGTGCCATCCGGCTCGCGGCCCACCACATCGGTGAAGGTGCCGCCACGGTCGATCCAGAAATCCCACACGCTCATGCCCGGTCCCTTGTGCTGCCCACCAAGGGGTGCGCAATCCCCCTTCGATGGTCAAGTGAAGCCCCCTGCGCGCAGACGCCCAGCCTATGGGCAAATGCCCGAAGCTATGGCAGTCTGCGACCGGGAGAATTTCGACGGCTGACGGCGAGGAGGACGGCATGGCGCGCGACTGGGATCTCATCATCTTCGACTGCGACGGAGTGTTGATCGACAGCGAACTGCTGAGCGCGGAGGTGCTGATAGACCTGTTGGCCACCGACGGGGTCGTCATCGACTTCGACCATGTGCGCCGCAATTTCCTCGGCCGCAGCTTTCCCACGGTGGCGCGGCACATCCGTGAGGAGCTGGGCCACGACCTCGCGCCCGATTTCGAGGCGCTCTACCGTGCGCGCCTTCTGAAGCGGTTCGAGACCGAGTTGAAGCCGATGCCGGGCATCGCCCCGGTGTTGGCAATGCTCGGCGCGCGCGGCGTTCCGGTTTGCGTGGCGACCTCGTCCTCCCCGCCCCGCGTGGCGCGCTCTCTCGAAATCGTGGGACTGGCCCCGGCCCTGCCGCATGTTTTCACGGCCAGTCAGGTGGCGCGCGGCAAGCCCGCGCCCGATCTGTTCCTGTTCGCCGCCGAAACCATGGGCGCGGCCCCGGCCCGCTGCCTCGTGATCGAGGACAGTCTGCCGGGGCTCGAAGCCGCGCAGGCCGCCGGCATGTCCGCCGTGCGCTATACGGGTGGCAGCCACCTCGCCCGAGCCCAACTGCGCCACGACCCCGGCATGCCGATCCTTTCGGACTGGGCCGAGTTGCCCGCCCTGCTCGACCGGCTGCGGCCGGAGGCGGTGGGATGAGCCAGTCGCGCTTCACCCCCGAGACCACGCGGCTTGACGACGCCGCGCGCGCGGGCTGGCTCTATTACGTCGCTGGCAACACGCAGGACGAGATCGCGAAGAAGCTTGGCGTGTCGCGCCAGTCGGCGCAGCGACTGGTGTCGCTCGCCGTGTCGGAAAAGCTGGTCAAGGTCCGACTCGACCATCCGATCGCGCGTTGCATGGACCTATCCGGCGCGCTGGCGCAGCGGTTCAAGCTCAAGGTGATCGAGGTGGTCCCCACCGATCCGACCGCGCCGGAACTGCTGACCGGGATCGCCATCGCCGCCGCGGCCGAGATGGAGAAGCTGCTGAAGAGCCCGGAGGAAAGGATCATCGCTTTGGGCACGGGGCGTGCGCTGCGCGCCTGCGTGGAACAGCTGCCGCGCATGGACTGCCCGCAGCACCGCATCGTGTCGCGCCTTGGCAACATGATGTCGGACGGGTCGGCCACGCCCTACAACGCCGTGATCCGTATGGCCGAACGGGTCGGCGCAAAGCATTACCCGTTTCCGCTCCCGGTGGTGGCGCGCGACGAAGAGGAGCTGCGGGTGATGCATGGGCAAGAGCCCGTGCGCCACACGATGCAGCTTTGCGCGCGGGCCGATTTCACGCTTGTCGGCGTGGGTCAGATCGGGATGAACGCCCCCTTGCATGTCGACGGCTTCATGCAGGCTCACGAGATGAACACACTGGTGGCCCAAGGCGCGGCAGGCGAGATCACCAGTTGGGTCTATGACACCGAAGGACGGGTGATGGACTGCGCCTTCAACATGCGCGTCGCCTCGGCACCGCTGACGGTCGGCGGCGACGCCCCGGTGGTCGGACTCGCGGCCGGACCGGACAAGGCGGAGGCGATCCGCGCCGCGCTGCGCGGCGGTCTCATCAACGGGCTGATCACCGATGAGGCGACGGCCGAGCGGCTGCTGAAACAGTAGCCACCCGGCCTGTTCTTGAACTCACCCGCGGGCGTAACGCTCGAGGGTGGCGGCGACGCCGTCGGTCCAGAGCGCCCTGATCTGCCGGGCGAAGGCATCGGCGAAGGCGGGCTGCTGTCCCAGATCGCCGAAGACGGTCTCGTTCGACAGGAACGCGGCGGGATCGTCCTTGGCAGCGATCGCGCGGGTCTTCAGCTCCTCGGCGTGGTCGTCGTTCGGCGCGAGCGCCTCGCCCGCATCGTTGGTGCCGGCGCAGTAGCGGCACCACAACGCCACTTCGAGCGCAAGGCCATCGACATCGCGGCCTGCCGCCAGCGCATCGCGGATCACCGGCAGCACGAATTTCGGCTGCCGGTTCCAGCCGTCGAAGCACAGCCGCGGGATCGTGTCGCCAATCTCGGGGTTCGAGAAGCGCTCTTCGATCTTGCGGCGATAGGCTTCGAAATCGACACCCTCGATCGGCTCGAGCGTCGGGATGATCTCCCGCGCCTCAAGCGCCGCGAGCCAGGACTTGATCCGCGGATCGGCCATGGCGTCATGCACGAAATGATGGCCCAGCAGCGCCGAAGGATAGGCGATGGCCGCGTGGCCGCCATTGAGGATGCGCAGCTTCATCAGCTCGTAGGGCGCGACATCGGCCACGAACTCCGCCCCGACCTTTTCGAGCGCCGGACGGCCTTGCGGGAAGTTGTCCTCGAGCACCCATTGGCGGAACGGCTCGCAGGCGACCGGCACCGCATCGACGAGGTCGAAGCGGTCCTTGACCAGCGCGCGCTCGCGGTCCGAGGTTGCGGGGGTAATGCAATCGACCATCGAGTTCGGGAAGGCGACGTTGTCGGACACCCAATTCGCGAATTCCGGGTCCGACAGCTCTGCCAGCCCGACGACCGTCTGCTTGGCCACGTGCCCGTTCTCGGGCAGGTTGTCGCAGGACATCACAGTGAAGGGGGCCGTGCCCGCATCGCGGCGCTGCCTGAGCGCGGCGAGGATCATGCCGAAGGCAGTCTTCGGCGCGTCAGGGGTCTCGGCGTCGTGGCGAATGTCGGGATGGGACGCGTCGAAGCCGTTGGTCTTGGCGTCGACGAACCAGCCGCCCTCGGTCACGGTGAGCGACACGATGCGGATCGCCGGATCGCTCATGCGCGCGACGAGCTTGGCCGCATCGATCTCGGTGAAATCGATCATGGCACCCGTGACGCGGGCCGAGAGACCGGCAGGGTCGAGCTCGACCACGGTGGTGAGCCAGTCCTGCTTTAGCAGCAGGTCCCGCATCCGCGAGTCGCCGGCGCGTACGCCCGCGCCGCTGATCGCCCAGTCGTGATCCGCCCCGGTCGAGAACAGCCGATCGAGATAGACGGCCATGTGGGCGCGGTGAAAGTTGCCGACGCCGATATGCACGATGCCCGCCGAAAGACCGGCGCGGTCGTAGCTCGGCCCTTCGACGCCTTCGGGGAGGCGATCGAGGGCAGCGGCGTTGAGATCAATGGCCATGTCAGCCTCCTGTAGGAAAGGGATGAGCCGTCAGCTCATCCATTGGCCGCCGTCGACGTTGTAGGTCTGCGACACGATATAATCGGCCTCGTCCGAGGCCAGGAACACGGCCATGCCGGTCAGATCGGCAGGCGTGGCGAAGCGTCCGGCGGGCACGCCGGCGGCGACCTCGGCCTTCTTCTGGCCGGGCTGCTTGCCTTCGAGCCTCGCGAACATGCCATCGACATGCTCCCAATGTTCGCCGTCGACCACGCCGGGTGCGATGGCGTTGACGTTGATGCCGTGCTTGATGAGGTTGAGCCCCGCCGACTGCGTCATTGAGATGACGGCTGCCTTGGTCGAGCAATAGACCAGCACCAGCGGCTCACCGCGACGACCGGCTTGGCTCGCCATGTTGATGATCTTGCCGCCATGGCCTTGGGCGATCATCTGCCGGGCGGCGGCCTGCATGGTGAAGAGCGCGCCTGCGACGTTGACGGCGTAGAGCTTGTCGAAGCTCTCGCGCGTGATGTCGACCGTCTCGGCCGCGTCAAAGAGGGCTGCGTTGTTGACGAGGATATCGATCTTGCCTGCGGTCTCGACAACCTGCGCGATAGCGGCGTCGATGCTGTCCTGATGGCTCACATCCATCTGCACCGCATAGGCGGCATCGCCGATCTCCGAGGCGGCGGCCTGCGCCGCCTCGAGATTGATGTCGGCGATGGCGACGGTCGCGCCCTCCTCGGCATAGCGCTTGGCGAAAGCCAGCCCGATGCCGCGCGCGGCCCCGGTGATCAGCGCGGATTTTCCCGCCAGTTGGGTCATGCGATCCGCAACCCCTGTGCGTCGAAGCGGTGGATCTTGTCGGCCTGCGGCGTCAGATAGACGGTGTCGCCGTGATGCAGACCCACCTCGCCACCGGCCCGGATGGTCAGCGTTTCGGCCAGACCCGTGTCGTGCACGTGGAAGAAGGTGTCCGAGCCCAGATGCTCGGCCACGCCGATCCGGCCCTTCCAGGCGCCGTCGGTGGGTGAGACGTCGATGTGCTCGGGACGCACGCCGATGGTGGCGGCGTCGTGCTTGCCGGCCTCCGCGCCGTCGATCAGGTTCATCTTGGGGCTGCCGATGAAACCCGCGACGAAGGTGTTGCGCGGCGCCTTGTAGAGTTCGAGCGGGCTTCCGACCTGCTCGATGTTGCCGGCGCGCAGCACCACGATCTTGTCGGCCATGGTCATCGCTTCGACCTGGTCGTGGGTCACGTAGATCATCGTGGTATCGAGCTTCTTGTGCAGCTCGGAGATCTCCATCCGCATGCCGACGCGCAGCGCCGCGTCGAGGTTCGACAGCGGCTCGTCGAAGAGGAAGGCCGCCGGTTCGCGGACGATGGCCCGGCCGATCGCGACCCGCTGGCGCTGGCCGCCCGAAAGCTGGCCGGGGCGGCGGTCGAGATAGTCGGTGAGGTTGAGCGCGCGCGCCGCGTTGTCGATGCGCCGCCTCTGCTCATCCTCGGGCATGCCCGCCATCTTCATCGGGAAGGCGATGTTCTTGCGCACCGACATATGCGGGTAAAGCGCGTAGCTCTGGAACACCATTGCCAGGCCGCGCTTGGCGGGCGGCAGGTCGGTGGCGGGTTTACCGTCGATGCGGATCTCACCGGCGGTGACGTCTTCCAGCCCGGCGATCAGCCGCAGAAGCGTGGATTTGCCGCAGCCCGAGGGGCCGACGAAGACGACGAATTCGCCGTCATTGATGGTGAGATCGAGAGGCGGGATGACCTGAACGTCGCCGAACTGCTTGGTCACCTTGTCGAGCGTGATGCGTCCCATTGGTGTCTTCCTTATTTCACTGCGCCGAAGGTGAGCCCGCGGACGAGCTGCTTCTGGCTGAACCAGCCGAGGATGAGGATCGGCGCGATGGCCATGGTCGAGGCGGCCGAGAGCTTCGCGTAGAACAGGCCCTCTGGGCTCGAATAGCTGGCGATGAAGGCGGTGAGCGGCGCGGCCTTGGCCGCCGTGAGGTTGAGCGTCCAGAACGCCTCGTTCCAGGCGAGGATGACGTTGAGGAGCAGCGTCGAGGCGATGCCCGGCACGGCCATCGGCGTCAGCACGTAGATGATCTCGTCGCGCAGGGACGCGCCGTCCATCCGCGAGGCCTCGAGGATCTCGCCCGGGATCTCCTTGAAGTAGGTGTAGAGCATCCAGACGATGATCGGCAGGTTGATCAGCGTCAGCACGATGACGAGGCCGGTCTTGGTGTCGAGCAGGCCGAAGTCCCGGAAGATCAGGTAGATCGGGATCAGCACGCCGACCGGCGGCAGCATCTTGGTCGAGAGCATCCACATCAGCACGTTCTTGGTCTGCTTGCCCGGCACGAAGGCCATCGACCAGGCGGCGGGGATCGCGATGATCAGGCCCAGCACGGTCGAGCCCAACGAGATCACGACCGAGTTCCAGAAGTGCCGGAAGTAGTTCGAGCGCTCCAGAACAGTGGAGTAGTTCTCCGTGGTCCAGTTGAAGAACAGGAACGAGGGCGGTGAGGAAATCGCCTCTGCCTCGGTCTTGAAGCTGGTGATGATGGTCCACAGGATCGGGAAGAAGATCGCGAAACCGATGATCCAGGCGAGGATGGTGTAGCCGGCCTTGCGGCGGGTGGAGACGGCGCGAGCCATGTCAGACGCTCCCTGTGTTCGGCATGCGGTGCGATGGGCGGGGGTGGCGCGGGGTCAGGCCCCGCGCGGCGAAGGTGATGTGCTTAGGCATCGAGGTTCTTTCCGATCATCCGCATCAGGAAGATCGCGACGATGTTGGCGAGGATGATCGCGACCACACCGCCGGCCGAGCCGCCGCCCACATCGAAGTTCAGAAGCGAACGAGCATAGACGAGGTAGGTCAGGTTGGTGGAGGCCACGCCCGGACCGCCATTGGTGGTCACCAGGATCTCGGCGAAGACCGACAGCAGGAAGATGGTCTGAATCAGGATCACCACGGTGATGGCGCGGCTCAGATGCGGCAGCGTGATGTACCAAAAGCGCGAGAGCGGCGAGGCCCCGTCCATTTCGGCCGCTTCCATCTGCTCGGAATCGAGCGACTGGATCGCGGTGAGCAGGATCAGCGTGGCGAAGGGCAGCCACTGCCACGACACGATGCCGATGATCGAAGCCAGAGGCGCGTGGGTAAGGAAATCGAAAGGTTGCAACCCGACTGCCTTGGAAAACTCCGCGAAGAGCCCTGAGACCGGGTTCATGAACATGTTCTTCCAGACCAGCGCCGAGACGGTGGGCATGACGAAGAAGGGCGCGATGACGAGGATGCGCACGATCCCCTGCCCCCAGATCGGTTGATCGAGCAGGATCGCCAGCAGAATGCCTCCGACCACGGTGACGATCAGGACGCCGCCCACGAGCAGCAGCGTGTTGATCAACGCGGTGAAGAAGGCCGGGTTGTTGAAGAACAGCTTGTAGTTGAGGAATCCCACGAAGCGTTCGGTGCCCGGCATCAGCAGGTTGTACCGCAAAAGCGAGAAATACACCGTCAGGACCAGCGGCACGATCATCCAGATCAGCAGCAGTCCGACGGCGGGCGAGATCATGATCCGCGCGGCGGAGCGGGAATGTTGGGTGGCCATCGGTCTCTCCGATTGTCAGGACGGGCGGCGGCACGCCGCCCCCAGGCCCGGTCGCGCTTGGGGCGGCCGGAGGGGACGGCGGGCGGCAGCCCGTAGCGATGGTGGTGAGGGGGCGGTCGTCGGGGTCGTCTGGGTAGGGTGGCGAGGCCGGCCGGGAGGGTCCGGCCCCGCCTGTCAGGCAGGGATTACTGTCCGTAACCCGCAGCCTGCATCTCCTGCGAGGTCAGATCCTGAGCCGCACTGAGCGCCTCTTCGGCCGACATCTGACCGGCGAGTGCTGCCGACATCTGCTGACCTACCGCGGTGGCGATGCCCTGGAACTCGGGGATCGCGACGAACTGCACGCCGGTATAGGGCACGGGGTCCACGGTCGGGTTGTTCGGATCAGCCGCGTTGATGCTCTCAAGGGTCATCTGGGCGAAGGGAGCCGCGTCCAGATACTCCTGGTTTTCGTAGAGCGAGGTGCGGGTGCCCGGCGGCACGTTGGCCCAGCCTTCGTTCTCGGCGACGAGCGATGCGTACTCCTTGGAGGTCGCCCAGGCCACGAAGGTCTTGGCGGCGTCCTCGGCATCGGTGCCCGCGGGGATCGCCAGCGACCATGCCCAGAGCCAGTTGCCGCGCTTGCCCAGACCGTTGTCGGGGGCCAGAGCGAAGCCGACCTTGTCGGCCACGGTGCTGTCGTCACCGGTCACGAAAGAGGCCGCCACGGTGGCGTCGATCCACATGCCGCACTTGCCCTGCTGGAACAGTGCGAGGTTCTCGTTGAAGCCGTTGTTCGCGGAACCCGGGGGGCCGTATTCGTTCAGCAGCATCAGGTAGTCGTCGAGCGTCGCCTTCCATTCGGGGCTGTCGAACTGCGGGGTCCAGTTCTCGTCGAACCAGCGCGCGCCGTAGCTGTTGGACATGGCGGTGAGGAAGGCCATGTTCTCGCCCCAGCCGGCCTTGCCGCGCAGGCAGATACCGTAGACCTCGTTCTCCTTGTCGGTCATCGCCGCGGCGGCTTCTTTGATGAAGTCCCAGGTCGGCGCGTCGGGCATCTCGAGCCCGGCCTCTTCGATCAGGTCGCTGCGGTACATGACCATCGAGCTTTCGCCGTAGAACGGCGCGGCATAGAGCGTGCCGTCGATCGACAGACCGCCGGCGATGGCGGGCAGGATGTCGTCCGCATCGTAGTCCTCGGGGAGGTCGTCGAGGGCCACGAGCCAATCCTGCTTGGCCCAGATCGGAACCTCGTAGGTGCCGATGGTCATCACGTCGTACTGGCCACCCTTGGTGGCGATGTCGGTGGTCACGCGCTGGCGCAGCACGTTCTCTTCAAGGGTCACCCAGTCGAGTTCGATGTCGGGGTGCTGCTCCGTGAAGTCCGAAGCCAGTTCCTGCATGCGGATCATGTCACCGTTGTTGACGGTGGCGATGGTCAGCGTCTCGGCCTGCGCGATGGCAGCCATGCCGCAAAGGGCGGTGGCCCCCATGAGGGCGCGGGTAGTGTTGGTCATATCTCTCCTCCCAAAGTCCGCCAGGGCAATTGCCTAGCTGATGGGCAATTACTCACCCATCTAGTGAGTCGTGTCAAGAGGAACGCATGACGGCATTGCGCCACGCGCATGGTTAATGATTGGTAACTGGCCATGATGTGATGCCCGGCAGACTTCGCTTTCCGGCATTCCGCCCCTAGACTTCAGGGACATCAGGAAGGGCCGCGACGCATGGACGAGACGACAGGAACAAGTCTTGCGGAGACGCGCGGCCTGCGCCAATCGCGAGAAATCGAAGCGCATCTGGCATGGCTCGACAGTTTCACCGGCACCGCGCTGGGCGTGCTGTCGGTGGCCAGCGGCATCTATACCTATCTCGGCGTGTCGTCTCTGCTCGACGATACAGGCGCGCTTTCCGTCTTCGCGGCGATGGCCTATTCAATCGCCGTCTCGGTCGGCATCTTCGTCTTCTGGTCCTACATGCTGCGGCTGTTGCCGGCGGTACGCTCGGCGGCTTCGCGGATCGGGCTGATGGTATCGATGGCGCTTGGGTCGCTTGCCATCGTCGCGATGTCGTCATGGCTCAACGCCGCCGCTCTCGCGGGCGCCGCTGCGGTGGAACAGCACCTCGCGACCACCGTGCAGGAGTACCAGAACGCGCTGGAGCGGGCGAACACCATCGCCATCTCGGCCCAAGGCCTCGGTCGCGACGTGGCGCGCGTGCGCACGAGCTTCGAAGATCTGGGCGAACAGGAGGCCTCCGGCGGACTGTCCGGTTTCGCCGGGCGCGGTGCGGTGTTCCGACTGCTGCGTCAGAAATCCGACGAGCTGACCGCCTTGGAGACACAGATTGCCAGCCAGCAGCCGCTGCTCGATGCGGCCTTTGCCGAAGGCAACGCGACGCTGAGCCGGATGCGCGCGCTGACCGTGGCCCCCGGCCCGGTCGAGACCCGTTCGGTCGAGTTCTCCGAGGAAGCGGTACGCCTCGCGGGCGTCATCACGACGCTGCGTCAACTCTCGGTTGCCCCCCTCGTGGCGCGAGCGGCGCGCGATCTCTCGGCCTCGGTGGTGCTGCCGCAGCTCGATGGCGGCGACGACGCGGCGCGGTCCGGCCAGCAGGCGACGATCGATTCGGTGCTCACCGTTCTGGGCCAGCGCGCCCAGACGCTCGCCTCTGCCGCCGATACAGTGATCGCCATGCCGCCGCCGCCCGACACGACCTATACGCCGATCTCCGCCGCCGATGCGGTGATCCTCTATGCGCGCAACTTCGTGCCCTCATGGGCCGGCGCCATCGCCATCGACCTGCTGCCGGCGGTTCTCGTGCTGATCGTGTCGGTGGCGCAGGCGGCGGTGCGCTCGGGGCGCGAAGGCGTGGCTGTCGAAGAACAGATGACGCTATCGGAGTTGCGCGGCGCCTTGCTCGCTCTGCGCGAGATCGAGGCCACGGCGCCCGCCCCTGCCGCTCCTGCCGATAGGCCACCTTCGGACGCGGCCGATCCGTCAGAGCCGCCGCGCCCGGTCGACCTCGCCCGGCCCGCCGAATGAAGGGTCCGCGCCGTTGGCTCGTCGCTGTGCTCGCCGCCGAGGTGGCGATCGGCGCGCTGCTGTTCGGCGGCGATCTCGCCCGCGCGCTGCCGCGTATCGCATGGCCCTCGACCGCGCCCGGGCTCACCGAACCGGTGCGCCCCGGTGACCAGACCCGGCAGTTCCGCCCCGACCGTCTTCCCACCCGCGACCCTGCGCGCGAGGAACCGGGCGGCAGGCCCCTGCCCGACACTGGCGACATGCCTGACAGACTGCGCATGGAACCGGTCGCTGACGGCATCAGGCTCAGGGGTCGGATAGCTCCAGGCGATGCGGTGCGGCTGACGCCCCTGCTCGACGCCGCCGATCCCCGCCCCGCCATCGCTTGGCTCGACAGCCCCGGCGGTTCGGTCGCGGACGCGCTCGAACTTGGGCGGGTGCTGCGGAACGAAGGCATCGACACCGCTCTCTCGGCCGAGGCGGTCTGCCTTTCGGCCTGTCCCTATCTGCTTGCGGGCGGTGCGGCGCGCCGGGTGGCCGAGGGCGCATGGGTCGGTGTGCACCAGCACTACTTCGACCAGAACGCCGCCCTGCCCGCCATCTTCGCGGTCGAGGACATTCAGCGCGGACAGGGCGATGTGATGGAATACCTGATCGAGATGGGGATCGATCCGGCGCTGATGCGCCACGCGCTCGTCACGCCGCCCGACGAGATCTACCTGCTCCTGCCCGAGGAGCTGGAGCGCTACGGGCTGACCACGCCCGATCCCGCCGGTTGAACACCGCCTCCGCACGCGCCTCTTGACGCGGCGCGTCCGCCTGTCACAAGGCGACCATGAGCACCGGCGCCCTTACGATCGACCTCGACGCGCTCGCCGCAAACTGGCGGGCGCTTGATTCCATGACCGCCTGCGAGACCGGCGCGGTCGTCAAGGCCGATGGCTACGGTCTCGGCGCGCCCCGCGTGGCCCGCAGGCTGGCGCAGGAAGGGGTGCGACGCTTCTTCGTGGCGGTGGCCGAGGAAGGCGCGGTCCTGCGCCGCGCATTGGGCCCCGAACCCGAGATCTACGTGTTCTCGGGGCATATGGAAGGCGACGGCCGCAAGCTTGCCGGTGCGGCGCTGATCCCGATGCTGAACTCGATCGAACAGCTGGCCCGGCATCTCGAATCGCTTCCCGGTCACGCCTTCGGCATCCAGCTCGACACCGGCATGAACCGGCTCGGCTTCGAATGGGCCGACTGGTCCGAAGCCGCGGGCATCGCGCTCGACCATGACCCGCTCTGGCTTACCAGCCACCTCGCCTGCGCCGACGAGCCCGATCACGGGATGAACAGCTACCAACTCGACATCTTCCGGCAGATGACCGACGGACTCGGCGTGCCGCGCTCGCTTTCGGCGACGGGCGGCATCCTGCTCGGCCCCGACTATCATTTCGACCTGACCCGTCCCGGCATCGGCCTTTACGGCGGACATCCTTTCGATGCCGCGCAGCCGGTGGTCCGGCTCGATCTGCCGGTGGTGCAGTGCCGCAACCTGATGGAGGGCGAGGTGGTGGGCTATGGCAACGCCTGGCAGGCGGAGCGCCCGAGTCGCATCGCAACCGTGTCGGGCGGATACGCCGACGGGCTGCTTCGCGCCCTTTCGGGCCGCGCCACCTTCTATCATGGCGACACGCCCTGCCCGCTCGTCGGTCGGGTGTCGATGGACCTCATCACCGTCGACATCACCGATCTGGGCACCGACCCTGATTTCCTGACCCTACTGGGTCCGGCTCAGGGCGTCGATGCGCTGGCACGGGTCGCCGGGACCATCGGCTACGAGGTCCTGACCTCACTCGGATCGCGGTACACGCGGCTCGACAATTCGGGATGATCCCGCCGCGATTTGGGCGATCTGTTCGCACATAGCGACAATAGGATCACAATTTTTGGTGATCATGCGCTTTGAGGAACCGGCGGAGACCCGCCGAGGTTATGGTGGAAACTGACACATCCGTGCCGGAGACCGCCCGTGACACAGACGAACCAGACCGCTTTCGCCACCCGCGCCATGCAAATGATCGCGATGACGATGTTGGCCCTTGCTGCCACCGCCGCCGCCGCCGCCACGATCGCGGCGGCGCTGGGATACCTGCCATGGCTCGAACTCACCGCCCGATTCGGTGAGACGACGCTGCCATGGGCCGGGATGGCGCTTCAGATCTTCCTGACGGTGCTGCTGGTCACGCTGGTGTTCTTCCTGCCCTCCGCAAGCCGCGTTCTCGCGCTCGAAAACAGCCACCGCAATTTCCGCGTCTCTATGAACGACGTGGCGCGCGCCTATCATGTCGCCCACACGGCGGATCGCGCCGGTGTCTTCACCATGTCGTCCGAATTTGACGCGGTGCGCGAACGGCTGGCCTTCCTGCGCGATCATCCCGATTTGGGGCATCTCGAACACGACGTGATGGAAGTTGCGGCCCAGATGGGCGAGCAGGCGCGTGATCTGGCGGATATCTATTCGGATGAAAAGGTTTCTCGCGCCCGCAAATTCCTTGCCCAGCGTCAGGAAGACGCCGAGCGCCAACAGGAACGAATAGTCGAGGCGCTGCATGTGTGCCGCGAGATGAAGCGTTGGGCCGATCAGGTCGAGCTCGAGGAAAGCGTCGTCGCCAGCCAGCTCGCGCAGCTCGACGACCAACTGCAGGCGATGCTGCCGGAACTGGGTTTCGAGCCGCCGCGCCGAGCCGAGCCGTCGGACACCGCGATGCCCGAGGAAGCCCCCAAGGTCGTCAACATGAAGCCGGCGGCGGAATAGGCTCCGAGCGGTCAGGGCCTGCCGTCAACGCAAGGTGAACATTAATGGCCCGGCGCATCGCGCCGGGCCATTGCTCGTGGTGCCATGATCGGGGAAAAGAGCAGCATGGCCAAGGATCTCAACTATGTCTGCACCGAATGCGGCGCGACTCATTCGAAATGGTCGGGGCGCTGCGACGCCTGCGGCGCGTGGAACACCATTCAGGAAGAGACGCCGCTTACCACCGGCCCCGGCGCAAAGGCGATCGGCGCGCATCGTGGTCGCAAGGTGACACTGACCGACCTCGCCTCCACCCCCGAAGCGCCGCCGCGCACCATGTCCGGCGTGGCCGAACTCGACCGCGTGTTGGGCGGTGGTCTGGTGGCGGCCTCGGCGCTGCTGGTCGGCGGCGATCCCGGCATCGGCAAATCGACGCTGCTGCTGCAGGCCGCCGCGCGCTTCGGGCGCAACGGTCTCAAGGTAATCTATGTCACGGGCGAGGAATCTGCGGCGCAGGTGCAGATGCGGGCGCAGCGCCTCGGGCTGACCGACAGCCCCGTGACGCTGGCCGCCGAAACCAACCTGCGCGACATCTTGACCACTCTCGACGCCGAACGCCCCGACCTCGTGATCATCGATTCGATCCAGACCATGTGGTCCGACAAGGTCGAGGCGGCCCCCGGCTCGGTCTCCCAAGTGCGTACCGCGGCGCATGAGCTGACGACCTTCGCCAAGACACGCAACATCGCCGTGATCATGGTCGGCCACGTCACCAAGGAAGGCACGCTCGCGGGTCCCCGCGTGGTCGAGCATATGGTCGATTGCGTGCTCTATTTCGAGGGCGAGCGCGGGCATCAGTTCCGCATCCTGCGCGCCCACAAGAACCGCTTCGGCCCGGCCGACGAGATCGGCGTGTTCGAGATGACCGGCAAGGGCCTCGCCGAGGTCAAGAACCCCTCGGCACTGTTTCTCTCCGAGCGCGACACAGCGACGCCGGGCTCGGTGGTCTTTGCAGGTATCGAAGGCACGCGGCCGATCCTGTGCGAGATTCAGGCGCTGGTCTCCCCCGCCCAGCCCGGTCAGACGCGGCGCTCGGTCGTCGGTTGGGACGGCGGAAGGCTGGCAATGATCCTCGCGGTGCTCGAAAGCCGCTGCGGCGTCTCTTTTGCCGGGCTCGACGTCTATCTCAACGTCGCGGGCGGCCTGCGCATCGGCGAGCCCGCCGCCGATCTCGCCGTGGCGGCGGCGTTGATCAGCGCGCGCGAAGACGCCGCCCTGCCGGTCGATTGCGCGATCTTCGGCGAGATTTCTTTGTCCGGGGCGGTGCGTCCGGTGGCGCAGACGGAAAACAGGTTGAAAGAAGCTGCGAAACTTGGTTTCACGCAGGCCATCCTGCCACAGCGCCCCAAGCGCCGCGCCGGGACGGAAACGGCGGCCGGGCTGGACCTGCGCGAAATGCGCGACCTGCCGGGATTCGTCGATACGGTGTTCGGTCTGGCGCCCGGCGAACGGGAATAAGGGTTCTCATGGAAAGTTTCACGATCATCGACGGCATCGTCGCGCTCATCGTCGTGGTGTCGGCACTTCTCGCCTATTCGCGCGGTCTGGTGCGCGAGGCTCTGGCCATCGCGGGCTGGATCGGCGCGACCGTCCTCGCCTTCATCTTCGCCGATCAGGTGCGCCCGCTGGTGCGCCAGATCCCGGTGGTAGGCGATTTCATCGGCGACAGCTGCGAATTGTCGATCATCGCCGCCTTCGCGGTGGTCTTCGCCATCGCACTGGTGCTGTTCTCGATCTTCACCCCGGTCTTCTCAGGCGCGGTGCAGCGTTCCGCCTTGGGTGGCATCGATCAGGGCCTTGGTTTCCTGTTCGGCGTGGCGCGCGGCGTGCTGCTCGTGGCGGTGGGCTTCTTCGTCTACGAGGTGATCCTCTCGGCGCAGCAGATCCCGATGGTCGAGAACAGCCGCGCGGCGGCGGTATTCGGTCAGCTTACCCAAAGCTTCACCACCGAAGAGCCGCAGGCGGCGCTGGCATGGGTGACGCTGCAATACGAGCAGCTCGTCGGCCTGTGCGGCACCCCCGCCTGATCTCAGAGCAGAAAGGCGCGGATGGCATAGGCCACCGCGCCGACCGTGGCCACGCCCATCGCCCAGAGCGCCACGAACCAGATGATCCGCCGCAGCATCAATGATATCCCTTTTCGGGATCGAGCTTGCCGCGGAACACCCAGTAGGCATAGCCGGTATAGGCGAGGATGATCGGCACCAGAACGATCGCGCCGACGAACATGAAAAGCTGGCTCTTGGCCGGCGCCGCCGCCTCCCACAAGGTAATCTGCTGCGGCACCGCCAATGGCCAGATCGAGATCCCCAGCCCAAGAAAACACAGCGCGAAGAGCACCAGCCCGAGGATGAAGGGGAGCCGATCCCGCTCGGGGTGGAACAGCGTGCGCAACAACAAGAGCGCGATCCCGGCGATCAGGATCGGTACCGGCGCGGTCAGCGCGAGTTGCGGCCAGCCGAACCAGCGCGCGGCATAGCCCGCACCGAGGAACGGCGTCGCGAGACTGACCGCGAAGATGCCGATGATCGTCGCGAAGAAGAAAACGCGCGCCATGACCCGCACCCGGTGCTGAATCTCGCCTTCGAGCTTCATGTTGAGCCAGCAGGCCCCCAGAAAGGCGTAGCCCGCCACCACCGACACGCCGCACAGCACCGAAAACGGCGTCAGCCAATCCCACCAGCCACCCGCATAGGCCCGGCCCTCGACCTCGATGCCCTGCAGGAACGCGCCCAAAATGATGCCTTGGGCCAGCGCCGCCGTGACCGATCCACCAATGAAGGCCGCGTCCCAGGCGCGCTTCGACAGGCGCGACGTGGCGCGCCAGCGATATTCGAACGCCACGCCCCGAAAGATCAGCGCCAGCAGCATCGCGATGATGGCCGGGTACACGGCGGGCATGATGATCGCATAGGCCAGCGGAAAGGCCGCGAAGAGCCCGCCGCCGCCCAAGACCAGCCATGTCTCGTTGCCGTCCCAGACCGGGGCGACCGAGTTCATCATGATGTCGCGGTCCTCTTTCTCCCGGAAGAACGGGTAGAGGATGCCGATCCCGAGATCGAAGCCGTCGAGCACGACATAGACGAAGACCGAAAAGGCCAGCAGCAGCGCCCAGGCGACGGTGAGGTCGATGGAGTAGAACATCAGTTGGCCTCCGGTGCGATGTCGTGGCCGCTTTCGCGCATCTGCCGATCGGGGTTGATGCCCGAGCTGCGGATCGGGCCGGGCTCGACCCGGACGCCGCGCTCGCCCAGCGCCGGGGCATGGTGCATGAGCTTGAGGATGTAGGCGACGCCCGCGCCGAAAACGACGAAATAGATCACCACGAAGGCGATGAGCGAGGTGCCGACCGCGCTCGCCCCCAGCGGCGAATGCGCTTCGGCCGTGCGCAGCGCGCCATAGACGACATAGGGCTGGCGGCCCACCTCGGTGGTGATCCAGCCTGCGATCACCGCGACCAACCCCGAGGGTCCCATCACCAGCGCGGCGCGATGCAGCCACTTGGCATCGTAAAGCCGCCCGCAAAACCGCGCCCAGAGCGAAAGCACCCCCACCCCCAGCATCGCGAAGCCCAAGCCCACCATGATCCGAAAGCTCCAGAACACGATGGCGACGGGAGGCTGATCCTCACGCGGGATCGTGTCGAGCCCGTCGAGCGGTGCATCAAGGTGATGCTTGAGGATGAGCGAAGACAGCTTGGGGATGCCGATGGCATAATCCAGCGTCTGGTTTTCTTGGTCGGGAATGCCGAAGAGATAAAGTGGCGCGCCGTCAGGATGGCTCTCGAAATGCCCCTCCATCGCCATGACCTTGGCCGGCTGATGCTCGAGCGTGTTGAGACCATGCGCGTCGCCGAGGAAGATCTGGATCGGCGCGACGATCGCCGCCATCCACATCGCCATGGAAAACATGGTCCGCACGCCGGGGTTCTGCCGCTCGCCACGCAGCAGGTGCCACGCACCCACCCCGCCGACGATGAAGGCGGTGGTAAGATAGGCGGCCGTCAGCGTATGCGCGAGGCGGTAGGGGAAAGACGGGTTGAAGATGATCGCCCACCAGTCCTCGGGCACGAATTGGCCGTTCTCGGCGATGGAAAAGCCCTGCGGCGTCTGCATCCACGAGTTCACCGAGAGGATCCAGGTGGCCGAGATCGCCGTGCCGACCGCCACCATAAGGCACGCGAACATGTGCAGGCCGGGGCCGACCTTGTCGCGCCCGAAGATCATGATGCCCAAGAACCCGGCTTCGAGGAAGAACGCCGTCAGCACCTCATAGGCCATGAGTGGCCCGATAACCGGGCCGGCCTTGTCAGAGAACACCGACCAGTTGGTGCCGAACTGGTAGGACATGGTGATGCCCGACACGACCCCCATCGCGAAGCAGATCGCGAAGATCTTGAGCCAGTACTTGAACAGCCGCAGATAGGCCTCGTCCCGGCTCCACAGGTAGAGCGCGTTAAGCACCGCCAGAAAGCTCGCCAAGCCGATCGAAACCGCCGGAAAGATGAAGTGGAAGGCGACGGTGAAGCCGAACTGCATCCGGGCCAGTGTGACCGCGTCGAAGCCGAGAAAGGTGTCCATGGGCGAAATCCTTCTGCCTGATCCTGACTTAGGGACAGGGCGCGGGGAAGCAACGCGACATCGTGCCCCCCTATGTGGGAGGCTGCAACGCGCCTCGCGGTGGTGGCGGTCGGGCACGGGCGCGACAACGTGACCGCGAAACGCCTGCTTCGCCTTGCGCAGCGGCGCGCGACAGGGCATTGGGCGACCCGACGGAAAGGATGATATGATCCTTTCGTGACACTCGCACGCAGAGGCCGTACACGGTCTTCGCAACGCACCGGATTCGGAGCCAGCCAGATGCGCGATTTTCCCGCCCACCCCTTCGATGACGACAAGCTCAGGGAGGAATGCGGCGTATTCGGCGTCATCGGCGTCTCGGACGCCGCGAATTTCCTCGCTCTGGGCCTGCATGCGCTGCAGCACCGCGGACAGGAAGCCGCCGGCATGGTCACCCATGACCCCGATGCCGGGTTCTGCTCGGCCCGCCGCATGGGATATGTGCGCGACAACTTCACCTCGCGCGAGGTGCTCGAAACCCTGCCCGGCACGCTCGGGATCGGCCATGTCCGCTACTCGACCTCCGGCCACAAGGGCCAGACCGCGATCCGCGACGTGCAGCCCTTCTTCGGGGAGTTCTCGATGGGCGGCGCCGCCGTCGCCCATAACGGCAACCTGACCAACGCCACGGCGCTGCGGCGCGAGTTGATCGAGCGCGGCTCGATCTTCCAGTCCTCGTCCGACACCGAATGCATCATCCACCTGATGGCGCGCTCCATGGGCCGGTCCATCCCCGACCGCATGGAAGAGGCGCTGCGCAAGTGCGAGGGCGCGTTCTCCATCGTTGCGATGACCCGGACCAAGCTGATCGGCTGCCGCGACCCGCTGGGCGTGCGTCCGCTGGTTCTCGGCAAGCTCGGCGATGGCTGGGTGCTGTCGTCCGAGACCTGTGCGCTCGACATCGTCGGGGCCGATCTGGTACGCGAAATCGAGCCGGGCGAGATGGTGGTCATCACCACCAACGGCGTCGAGAGCAACTTCCCCTTCAAGAGCCGCGCCTCGCGCTTCTGCCTGTTCGAGCACGTCTATTTCTCGCGTCCCGACAGCATTCTCGGCGGCCGCTCGGTCTATGAGACGCGCCGCCAGATCGGCATCGAACTGGCTCGCGAAGCGCCCGTGGAGGCGGATCTCGTCTGCCCGGTCCCCGACAGTGGCACCCCCGCCGCGATCGGCTTCAGCCATGAGAGCGGCATCCCCTATGGCATGGGGATCATCCGCAACCAGTACATGGGCCGGACCTTCATCGAGCCCTCCGAGCAGATCCGCAACATGGGCGTGCGCCTCAAGCTCAATGTCAACCGCGCGCTCATTCGCGGCAAGCGGGTGATCCTCGTCGACGACTCGGTGGTGCGCGGCACCACCTCGCGCAAGATCAAGGAGATGATCCTCGACGCGGGCGCGGCCGAGGTCCATTTCCGCATCGCCTCTCCGCCGACCGCCTGGCCCTGTTTCTACGGCGTCGACACGCCGGAGCGCGAAAAGCTGCTGGCCTCGCATATGAGCGAGGAGGAGATGCGCCGCCATCTTGACGTCGACAGCCTGAAATTCATTACGCTCGACGGTCTCTACCGCGCGGCGGGCGTGGCTGAAGGCCGCGATCCCCAAGCTCCGCGCTATTGCGACGCCTGCTTCTCGGGGGACTATCCGGTCGTCCCGGCGGACATGATCGAAAAGGGCTTCCAGCTCAAGACTGCGGCGGAATAATCCCTCGGTTCAGCGATCCGTCGGCTCCTCCCAAGGGGCGGGCTCCTCGGCCGAACTTCGGCTCCGGGCATCGTTCGCGAACGCCGCCTCAAGATCGTCGATCTCCACCTTGCCCATCTCCATGAAGGCTTGCGCGACCCGGCCTGCCGCGTCGCGATCCGCCTCTGCCAGCAGTTTTGGCAGGGCGGTTGGCAGGATCTGCCACGAGAGGCCGAACCGATCCCGCAGCCAGCCGCAGCGTCCGCCTTCGCCACCCTCGGCGGTCAATGCCGACCAAAGCCGGTCGATCTCGGCCTGATCGCGGGCCAGAACGGAGATAGGCACGGCTTCGGTCAAACGAAGATGCGGACCCGCGTTGAGGGCGACATAGCCGATGCCACCAAGCGTGAATTCGATCACGCTCGGACTTTGATCCGCCTCCGAGTAGCGCACGCGGTCGATCCGGCTATCAGGCAGGAGCGACACGTAAAAGCGCGCTGCCTCCTCGCCCTGCGTATAGAACCACAGGCAAATCCTCTGCATCTTTCGTGTCATCCGCGCCCTTCCGTCCTGCAGGACAGATAGCACGCGATGGCCTCATGTCTTCACTTGGTACCCAATCCGACACTGACGTCAGCGTTGCCAATGGCCCAACTGCGACCAGACGGCGCGGGCGCCGCCGATGGCCAGCGCCGTCTTCACGACCTTGCCGACGAGAAACGGCACGGCCCCCGTCATCACCGCCTCGCCCAGCGTCAGGGGCGTCCGCATGGCCAGCCAGACCACGCCCGGAACCAGCAGGGCCAAGGATGGCAGATACACCGCGAGAAAAAGCCAGCCGAAGCCGTCGTGCCCCCATCGCTGTACCAATCGGGCCGTCAGCCAAGCCATGACGACGAACCCCCACAGATACCCCGCCGTAGGACCGTAGAGCGCCGCGACACCGCTGCCGCCACCGGCAAAGATCGGAAGCCCCACGGCACCAAGCGCGAGATAAACGATGAGCGCGGTTGCGGCCAGCCGCGGCGTGCAGAGCAAGCCGACGAGCGAAACTGCAAGTGTCTGCAGCGACATCGGCACCGGATACATCGGCACGTCGATCTGTGCACCAACGCCCACGAGAAACGCGCCCCCGAAAGCGACACCCATCGTAACCGCCATCCCCTGCCGCGGCAAACCGTCTATCCCTTCGGATGCCTGTGGCATGATCCGTCTCCTCTCGATCGGGATGATGGGCCGCATACTCCGGCTTTCCGGCCTCGCTGGTCAACGCCGAAGCCCTTGCCGGGCGGGGGATAATACTTCAAATGCAGGACATATGACCGATCCACGGCCCTTCGCTGGTGCGTCAGAGCGCCCCGACCGCATCCTTGTGCTTTGCACCGGGCGCTGCGGATCGACCACGCTTGCGCGGGCCTGCGGGCACCTCGACAACTGGAGCGTCGCCCATGAAAGCCGCAGTCACCTCACCGGGGCGGCACGGCTGGACTTCCCGCCCCGCCACATCGAGATCGACAACCGGCTAAGCTGGTTCCTGGGCCGTCTGGACCGGGATCTCGGCGATCGGGCGGGCTATGTGCACCTGCTACGCGACCCCGAAGAGGTCGCCCGCAGCTTCGCGCGCCGCTCGGGTCAGGGGATCTTGCGCGCCTACCGGCAGGACATCCTGACCCACACCCGCTGGCGCGAGCCCAAGTCGACCCTCATCGAACAATGCCGGGACCATGTCGAAACGGTCACCGCCAATATCGAGGCCTTTCTGGCCCACCGGCGCCACAGCATGACGATCCGGCTCGAGAGCATCGAGCGGGACTTCGACCGCCTGTGCGACTGGATCGGCGCGCGAGGCGATCTCGACGCCGCGCGCGCCGAACTCGCGCGCCGCCACAACGCATCCACGGGAGACCCAGCGGCATGACCGAGACCACCTTGCCCGTCCTGATCACCGGCGCCAGCCGCGGCCTTGGCGCCGCCCTCGCCGAAGCCCTCGCACCGGATCGGCACATCATCGCGGTGGGGCGCACCACCGGCGCGCTTGAGGAGCTCGACGACCGTATCCGCGCCGCGGGCGGTCAGGCCACGCTCGCGCCCATGGACATCACCGTGCCCGAGGCGATGCAGCAGCTCTGCCGTTCGATCCACGACCGCTGGGGCGGTCTCGCGCTCTGGGTCCATGCCGCGATCCATGCGGGTCCGCTCGCACCCGCGCCACATCTGGCCGACAAGGACCTCGATCGCTCCATCGCGGTGAACCTGCGCGCCACGGCGCGGCTCGTCTCCTATGTTGCGCCGCTGCTGGGCCAGACCGGACGTGCCGTATTCTTCGATGACCCCGTGGGCGGCAAGAAGTTCTTTGGCCATTACGGAACCACCAAGGCCGCGCAGATGGCGCTCGTGCGCTCGTGGCAGGCCGAAACGGTGAAGACCGGCCCACATGTGCGCATCCTCGCTCCGCGCCCCATGCCCACCGCGACCCGCGCGCGGTTCTATCCGGGCGAGGACCGGGGCAATCTCACCGATATCCACAGCGAGGCCGCGCGCCTGCTGCCGGAGATCCTCGAGGCCTGAGACGCGGGCGTGAGCGTGGCCCGAAGACCGCTCTCGCACGGTTTGGTGAAGGCGGCGCCCTGAGGCGGCCGTCCGCCGGCCGGAATGCTTGCCGCCTCCCGGCCGCTCCCGTAACAAGGGGCCAAAGGGGGCCGCATGCGCATTCTCATCACCAATGACGACGGCATCAACGCACCGGGCCTCAAGGTGCTCGAGGAGATCGCCGCCGAGATCGCAGGCCCTTCGGGCGAGGTCTGGGTCGTGGCCCCCGCCTTCGAGCAATCGGGCGTGGCGCATTGCATCTCCTATACCCATCCGACGATGATCGCCGAGCTTGGCCCCCGCCGCTTCGCCGCCGAGGGCAGCCCTGCCGATTGCGTGCTTGCCGGGTTGCACGACGTGATGGCCCAAGGCCGCCCGGACCTCGTGCTTTCGGGCGTCAACCGCGGCAACAACGCCGCCGAGAACGCCATGTATTCGGGCACCATCGGCGGCGCGATGGAGGCGGCGCTGCACGGTCTGCCAGCGATCGCCCTGTCGCAGTTCTATGGCCCCGGCAACGCCCGCCGCGACGACCCGTTCGAGGCGGCGCGGCAACATGGAGCGGCAACGGTGCGACGCCTGCTCGATCACGCGATCTGGGACGCCGAGGCCGATTACCGGCTGTTCTACAACGTCAACTTCCCCGCCCTGCCGGGGGCCGAGGTACGCGGGCTGCGCGTCGGCCGGCAGGGCTTTCGGCGCGATACCGCCTTTGGGGTGCAGCCGCACGTGTCGCCCTCGGGGCGGCGATTCCTGTGGGTCAAGGGCGGTCGGCAAGACATTCCCACCGGACCCGGCACCGACGCGCAGGACAACCTCGACGGCTATATCTCGGTCGTGCCGATGCGCGCCGACCTTACCGCGCATGACGCGCTCGAGGCGGTGACCGCCGCGCTCGAAAATGGCGCGCCATGAGCTTTGACGCCGATGCAAAGATGCGGTTCCTCTACGCGCTGCGCTCGCATGGGGTGACCGACAGCCGCGTGCTCGACGCGATGGAGAAGATCGACCGCGCGCGCTTCGTGAAGGGTCTTTTCGCCGAGCGCGCCTATGCCGACATGCCGCTGCCCATCGCCTGCGGTCAGACCATCAGCCAACCCTCGGTGGTGGCGCTGATGACCCAGGCGCTCGACGTGCAGCCGCGCGACAAGGTGCTCGAGGTGGGCTGCGGTTCGGGCTATCAGGCCGCGATCCTCAGTTTTCTGGGGCGGCGCATCTATACCATCGACCGGTTTCGCAGCCTCGTCTCCGAGGCGCGCGCGATCTTCGAGGAGATGGACCTGCCCAACATCACGGCGATCACCGCCGACGGCTCCTTCGGGTTGCCCGAACAGGCCCCCTTCGACCGCATCATCGTGACCGCCGCGGCGGAGGATCCGCCCGGCCCGCTCTTGGCGCAGCTTCGGGTGGGCGGTATCATGGTGCTTCCGGTCGGCCAATCGGACACGGTGCAGAGCCTGATCCGGGTGACGCGAACCGAGAGCGGCTTCGACTACGAGGAACTGCGCGCGGTGCGCTTCGTGCCTCTGGTCGAGGGGCTGGGACAGGACTGAAGCGGGGGCTTCCCGCAGGTATCAACCCCCGGGGGACACGGGGGGCAAAGGGAACGAGGACGAGATCGATGCAGACCACCCTATTTCGCCGCGCATGGCGGCCGCTCGCATGCTCCACCGCTCTGGCGCTGCTCGCGGCCTGCGCGGAGCCGTTCGATCCGGACCTGCGCGACATGGGCAACGGGTTCGACACCTCGGCCGCCGCCCTGAACCCGCCGCCACGTCCCCGCCCCGACGATCGCGGCGTGATCTCCTATCCCAACTACCAGGTCGCCGTGGCGCGTGAGGGCGATACGATCGTTTCGCTGGCCTCGCGCCTCGGGCTGGAGCCGGGCACGCTCGCGCGCTACAACGGCGTCTCCGCCGACACCAGCCTGCGCGGCGGCGAGGTGATCGCCCTGCCGAGCCGCGTGGCCGAACCCTCGCCCGCGACCGGCGCGCAGATCACCGGTCCGATCACGCCCAGCAACCCGCCCGTCAGCAGCTCGTCGACCGGCTCGGGTCGGATCGACGTCACTACACTTGCCGGTGCCGCGATCGACCGCGCGACGCCCCAGTCGACGCCCACCAGCCCCGCGGCGGCACCGCAGACCCCCGCCGCGAGCGCCACGGCAAGTTCGCTACCCTCGGCCCCACGCGCCCTGCCCAGCGGTCAGGAGCCGGTGCGCCATCAGGTCGGACGCGGCGAGACGGCCTATTCCGTGGCGCGGCTCTACAACGTGCCCGTGCGCAGCCTCGCGGAATGGAACGGTCTTGGTTCTGACCTCGCGGTGCGCGAGGGACAGTTCCTGCTGATCCCGCCGGGTGGCACGGCGCAGGCCGCGCCTGCCCCAGCGGCACAGCCCGCCCCAGTTGCCGCCCCCGTCACCCCGCCCGGCGCCGGCAGCCCGACGCCGACGCCGCCATCCGCCACGGCCCCCCTGCCCGAGGAACGCCCCGCGCCCGTCGCTTCGGCTCCTGCCGCGACGCCGAGCGCGGCAGCCAACACGCCAACCGCCGCGCCCACGCCTGCACCCGCACCCGCCCCCACGCCGCAGCCGGTGGCCGAGCAGTCCCAGCCCAAGGCCTCGGCCATGGCGATGCCCGCGCAAGGCAGCATCATTCGCGCCTATGCCAAGGGCCGCAACGACGGCATCGACATCGGCGCGCCCGCCGGGAGCGCCGTGAAGGCCGCAGCTGCGGGCACGGTCGCCGCGATCACCACCAACACCGAAGGCATCCAGATCGTCGTGATCCGCCATCCCGACGAGCTTCTGACGGTCTATACCCATGTGGTCGATCTCGCGGTCGAGCGCGGCGCCAGCGTGTCCAAGGGCCAGACCATCGGCAAGGTGAAGGCCGGAAGCCCGAGCCTGCTGCACTTCGAAGTACGCAAGGGCATGGAAAGCCAAGACCCGACCAACTACCTGCCCTGACCGGGGGGCATGCGAAAGGGCCGCCCCGAGGGGCTGGCGCATTCCGGATTTTGGGACACGATCGGCTCCTCGGAAAAAATTTCACCCGGCGCAGAAATGTGCCGGGTGATACCGTCATCTGGTCTCGAACTTTTTCCAGAGAGGCGTTCCATGGAACAGCCATGGGCGGTAGAGCACGCGACGAGGGTTCATGGCTTTGCGTGTTAGGTCGGTCATGCGGCGCGCATCTACTCCCAGCCGCAGGGCGGGCGTGTCCAGGATGGGCGTGATTTTGCGCACTTGCGGAACTTCCACTGTTGCGGAAGACCCTGGGCGTCTCCTCGTGCGCACGGTGCCCGTGGCTACTTTGGTGTTTTTCCGACGGGCCGCGTGGGCGGCGTAAGGCCGATCTTCGAACCAGTTGAAATAAATCCGATAGATGTTCAGGAAGGCTGTTAGCATAGCAGGATTGAATGTCGCGCCGTTGATGTAGCTTGGCCCGTTGCGAGCTGATTTGCCGCCAGCGCGCTTTGTTGGCTTTGTCCGCTCTCGCATCGAGTTCATGAAGGCGGATACTGGCTGAATCGTAGCGTTCAGGTATCTCCGAGCCAACGCGTCCCGAAGATCCTGGTCAACCGGGATTGTGTCGAAGGCAGTCTGCTTGAGCCGATGCCTATAAGCCTTTCGAATGATCGGAAATCCAACGGTTTTCAGGGTTTCGCCACGGATTTCGACTTGGGATCTGACCCATAGTTGGGGAAACTGTGCCGACTGAAAGTTGCTGATCGGGAAGGGGTAGATCTCCCCATGCGGATCGACCTTTATGGACGGCCGCATGGTGTTTTCACAGAACCCCGTGAGCAGTTCCCAATCAGAGGCTACGGTGGCATCCGAGTCGAGCACGCGCTGTTTGTAGGCATCAAATGCGTTGGTGAATGCATCGGACCGCTGACCAATCTGTGGTTCAGATGCTTCCTTATCGAAGGTCATCACATGCCATTCGAAACGATCTTGCTTGATAAGTTCGCGGAATACATGCGGCACTACGCGTGCCATGTTCGCCTCTTGCTCTCCGATGATCGTGAGGCGCTTCGCTGGCAGGAAGTCCCGAAGGCAGGCCAGATGGGCCGCCTTCGTGTAGGTCTGCTTGACCACAGCTCCATTGAAGCTTCCACGGTTGTCGCGATTGGTTTCCTTAAAGCTGAAGTAGTCGTTGCGCAGGACATCGAGGGCCTGCCGATGTGCAGCGGTCAGCCTGATCTCATCAGCAATATGCTCGGGGAGTTTCAGAACCCCATCTGCTTTGAATGCGGCCTCGATGCGCTGCGCATAGACACGCCAATGGCTTTCTGCGCTGGCGAACAGGGCAGCTTCGTCGAGGCGTCCGCTGGGGCGCTGAAAATGCATGGCTGGCACGGTGAAAGCCTTGCCCGATTGCTGGCAATAGTGGCGCCGGATGTTCTTGGGTTGCAGGTTTGAGTCGAGGTAGTGGCCCTCGACGAATGCCACCGGGTCGATTGTCGTGTCGATATTCGCGTCGATCCGGAACACATAACCTGAATCAATGTCGGCGCTGATCGAGCACTGTAGAGGTGTCAGGCGACGGTCGGATCTGGTCTCCCAGTTCAGACTGACGACCGCATCGTCATGAGCGATACGCATGTGCGGGATGCCGCCTTCCGCTTCCCTCTTGTCGCGCCACTCCTTCAGCTTTGCGCGTTCGAAGGCGAGAAGCGTTTTTTCGAGCCAGAGGATACGATTGTAAACACGGCTGACACCGCATCTTTTTCCGGTGTCCGGGTCCGCCAGCAATCTGCGAAGGGTCGTAATCCCAGCTCCATTCACGAGGGCGCGGAGGAGCTGAACATTGTCATGCATCTTCTCCTGCTGTTGATGGTCGAGCGAAACAGAAATCCTGGCGCCCGGCATGCCCTTGCAAGGCTTGTGGATGATCCGGAATGCAGCCGGCTTTGCCTTGCGGCCGTTCTTGCCGGCAGAGATCTTTCCGTGGGTGCCGTTGAAGACGAACTCATCTGGGCGTGCCAGATATCGCGCGCCACAGTTCCCACAAACTGGGCCCTCCAGAACGCCATTGTGGGTGTTGAGGCGGTCGAGCTCCGTCTCGAAGTGCTCGTTCGACAGCGCGGAGAAAGAGACCTCGCAATCACGGTTGCCGCGCATGTGGTGGCAAACGAGTTTCTTGCCGTCCTCCCATCGGTGCGGATCACCCGCATACTCGAATGCCGTGGATACGACCTGGAAGGTATCATCGCCTGACAAAGTGTAGCGACCCCGCCCGCGGGCGAGATCGGGGTTCTCCGTGTAGGCTTTCAGCTTTCGAGCAGCGGCGTTTCGGCCAACGAAGCTCAGGTGAATGAAATCCGGCGCCAGGCCGAAGTTGCCGCAGTCAGGATCACCGCAGCAGTTAAGATTGATTGATCCACGGATCGTGGGGTATATCTGTGGGAGAGAGAGCTTCGGCACGGACTTGGACACGACACAGCCTTTCGTTCTGTTTCGCTTTGACAAGTCAGTCTCCGGTGGCGGGTCAGATATTGGCCAAAGTCCGGAGAACCGAAGCCTTCATCGACAGATTTTTGAGATGTGTGGCTCCGGGACTTTTCTCCCGGAGATCGCGTCGCTGACTACCATAAAAGTTTGTTGAAAATCAAACGCCTGCCGAGCGAAAACTCGGCAGGCGTTGTTTTTGTGTCCCAGAACCCGGAATGCGCCACCGAGGGGCGGCCCTTTTTTCGTTTCCGGCCAGAGCTGTCTTAGCCGATCTTCACGCCCTCGCGGCCTGCCAGATCGGTAAAGAACTGCCACGCCACGCGGCCCGACCGGCCGCCCCGCGTCGCCTGCCACTCGATCGCTTCGGCACGTAGCCGTGCCGCATCGACGGTCAGGCCGAAGGCATCGCAATAGCCTTGGACCATGGACAGGAATTGATCCTGATCACAGGGGTGAAAGCCCAGCCAGAGACCGAAGCGGTCCGAAAGCGAGACCTTTTCCTCGACCGCCTCCGACGGGCTGATCGCGGTGGAGCGCTCGTTCTCGATCATGTCGCGCGGCATCAGGTGACGCCGGTTCGAGGTGGCATAGAGCACGACGTTCTCGGGCCGCCCTTCGATGCCGCCGTCGAGCACCGCCTTCAGCGACTTGTAATGCGCATCGTCATGGCTGAACGACAGGTCATCGCAGAACAACACGAAACGCTGCGGCGCGGCGCGCAGGATCGCGAGGCAGCGGTCGATGCTCTGAAGATCCTCACGCTGCACCTCGACGATCTTGAGCTGCGGAAACTCGCCCTGAAGAGCACCGTGCACCGCCTTGACGAGGCTCGACTTTCCCATTCCCCGCGCGCCCCATAACAGCGCATTGTTCGCGGGCAGGCCCTGGGCAAAGCGGCGGGTGTTGGCAAGCAGCGTGTCCCGCGCGCGGTCGATGCCCACGAGCAGCGAAAGATCGACGCGGCTCACGCGCGGTACCGCGACCATCCGGTCGGGATCAGGCTGCCACATATAGGCGGGCGCTCCGCGCAGCGAGGGCGCGGGCTGGGGCGGCGGGCTCATCCGCTCCAGCGCCAAGGCGATACGGTCGAGCGCGTCCTGGCTCATTTCGGCTCCTCCGGCTCATCCTCGTCCTCGATCCAGAGCCCCTCGGCCCGAAGATGCGCCTCGCGCTTGCGCTCGACGCGCGCCACGAGAAGGATCGAAATTTCGTAAAGCCCGTAGACCACGGTGAACAGGATCACCTGGCTCACGACATCGGGCGGTGTCGCGACGGCGGCGAGCAGCAGGATCGCAACAACCGCGTATTTGCGCACCGCGCCCAGCCCCTTGGCCGAGACCAGCCCCGCCTTGCCCATCAGCGTCAGCAACACCGGCAACTGGAAGCACAGGCCGAAGGCCACGATGAACTTGATGGTCAGCGCGAGATAGGCCTGTGCGGAGCCTTGGAACGCGATGCCAGCCACCGCCGTGTCGTTCTCGACACCGTTGGCCAAGCTGCCCGGTTGCTGGAAGCCGAGGAAGAAATCGAAGGCCAGCGGCGTGACGATGTAATAGGCGAAGGAAGCGCCCAGAAAGAACATGAAGGGCGACGCCAGCATGAACGGCAGGAACGCCCCCTTTTCGGACTTGTAGAGGCCCGGCGCCACGAAACGCCACATCTGGTAGGAGATCACCGGGAAGGACAGTGCCAGCCCGCCCAGCATCGAGATCGACACCGCCACGAAGAAGCCTTCCTGAAGCGCGATCAGGATCAAGCCGCAATCCTCCTGCCCCCGCGCCGCCATGGCGGTGCACAAGGGTCGGGTCAGAAAGTCGAAGATCGGGTTCCAGACCGTGAAACACACGATCATGCCCGCCACGAAGGCAAGTACCGAGCGGATCAGGCGGGTGCGCAACTCGGCGAGGTGCTCGATCAGCGGCGCCGAGCTGTCCTCGATCTCGTCAACGGGGCTCATGATGTCGTGTCATCCTTTCGCGCGGGCGTCGACTCGGCGGGCTCCAGCGGCTCGGCGGGTGCGCTGATCGGCCCTGTTTCGCGGTCCGGCACGATGGAGGGCTCGAGATCGGCCAGCTCCTCCTCGGTTGGGGCCATCGCCTCGCGGGCCTGCCGGTCGGTCGCGGCCTTGGCGGTGGCCTCCTCGACCTTGCGGCGGGCCTCGGCGCGGTCCTCCGAAAGCGTCCCGGTCCCGCCCGGCTTGAAGTTCTTCTTCAGCGCGTCGGTGCCGAACCCCTTCGGGTCGGCGGCGGCCTTGATGGTCTTCTGGATATCGCGCATGCCGCTCTCGTCCGCGGCATCTTCCATGGCCCGCGAGAACTCCCGCGCCATCGCCTTGGCCTTGCCAGTGAAGCGTCCGACTTCACGGAACATCCCCGGCAAATCCTTGGGGCCGACCACGATCAGCGCCACGACCCCGATCAGCAGAAGCTCGCTCCAGCCCAGATCGAACATGTCTGTCCATCCTGTCTCGGGTTACACCCGGTCCTTGTCCTTCACGGTGCCCGCGTCGTGCAGGGTGCCCGGCTCGTGCACGGTGCCCGCCTCGTTCACGGTATTGGACTGATCGTCGATCTCGCGCTTGCCGTCGTCGACGCCGCGCTTGAAGGCGGTGATGCCCTTGCCGACTTCGCCCATCAGCGAGGAAATCTTGCCCCGGCCGAACAGCACCAGCACCACGACGGCGATCAGAAGGAGGCCCGGAAGGCCGATATTGTTGAGCATGGCGTGTCTCCCATCCCGGCGGCCCGACAAGGCCGCGCATTGTCTCGCAGCCCCCAGATACGCGCCCCACCGTCCGGGTAAAAGGCCGGAAACCTTTTTCGTGGGGCAGCAATCCGCTTTTCTTGACACTAAGCTGTCAGTTGTCACTTTTGTGTCAGTTAAAAGGACCTCCCATGCCCCGAGCCGACCGGCTTGTCGAAATGATCCGGATCCTGCGCGACGGACGGCTGCACCGCGCCGAGGATCTCGCGTCCCGTCTGGGCACCTCGCTGCGCACGATCTACCGCGACATGGACCGGCTCATCGCCTCCGGCGTCCCGATCGAGGGGCGGCGGGGTCTGGGCTACCGCGCCACGGCGGCGGTGACGCTGCCGCCCTTGAACCTCACCATGACCGAACTCGAAGCGCTGCATCTTGGCCTCGCAGCGGTGGCGCAGTCCGAGGATGCGGAACTGCGCGAGGCGGCGCGCCTGCTGTCGGGGCGGATCGACGCGGTGCTGCCCGAGGATCGCGGGCGGGCCGGGGGGTGGAGCTTTGCCACGCCGCCGCTTGGCGACGCGGTGGCGGGGTTTCGGCACATGGCTTCGCTGCGCGCCGCGATCCGCGCGCGCCAGAAGCTTCAGGTGACCCTGCGTGGCCCAGAGAGCGCGCAGGTCTTGCGCCCGCTGCGTCTCGACTACTGGGGTCGGGTCTGGACCCTCGCAGGGTGGAGCGAAACGGCCAAGGGCTTTGCCGAGCTGCGGGTGGACCGGATCACCGCCCTGCGGGTCCTGCCGCAGCTTTTCGTGGACGAGGCTGGCCGGACCCTCGCGGATCTGGAAGCGTCGCGCGGCTAATCAGGGCTGGTCCGCCCCCGCGCCGTCTCAGCCTGCCCGCCTCTTGGGAAACACGAAACACCGGTCGCGCCGCATCATCAGCCACAGCCGCGTGCCGGGTTTGGGCAGGAACACAGACGGCACTGAGGCTCGCAGGATCTCACCGTCGTGGTCCATGCGGAATTCCACAAGGCTCGACGCACCCAAGAACCGCGCCCGCTCCACCCTGCCCGCCGCTGGCGTCCCCTCGCGCGTGGTGGGGTTGGGTCCGCGCCCCTGCCGGTCGAAGTCGATGCGCAAATGCTGTGGCCGGATCACGATCTCGACCTCGGTGCCGTCCGGCAGGCCCGGCGTCAGGAAATCTCCGAAGGGCGTGTCGCACAGCGCGCCCTGAACGGTGCCCTCGATCACGTTGATATCCGAGAAGAAGGCTGCTGCCTCGCGGTCCTTCGGCGCGTTGTAGATGTTGTAGGGCGCGCCGTACTGCACCACGTGGCCGTCACGCATCAGCGCGATCTCGTCGGCCATGCGCATCGCCTCGGCGGGCTCATGGGTGACGAGCAGCACCGCGGTGCCCTCGGCCTTGAGAACGGCGAGCGTCTCGTCGCGGATGTCGTCGCGCAGCCGATCGTCGAGCCCCGAGAACGGCTCGTCCATCAAGAGGATACGAGGAGAAGGCGCCAACGCACGCGCCAGCGCCACCCGCTGCTGTTCGCCCCCCGACAGCTCGTGCGGGAACCGGTCGATGTGGCGGCGCATGCCGACTTTGTCGAGCAGCGTCTCGACCCGGGCGCGGATCTCGGCCTTCGGCCCCTTGAGGCCGAAGCCTACGTTGCGCGCCACGTCGAGATGCGGGAACAAGGCGAAGTCCTGAAACATCAGGCCGATGCCGCGCGCCTCTGGAGGCATGTGCAACGCGCCCTCGGAAATCGCCACGCCATCGACATAGACACCGCCCGCATCCTGCCGATCGACGCCCGCGATGATCCGAAGTGTCGTGGACTTGCCGCAGCCCGAGGGGCCGAGCAGGCAGGTCACCTGCCCCGGCATCACCTTGAGCGACACGCCCGACACGACCTCGCGCCCCGCGAAGACCCGGCTGAGATCGCGGATCTCGAGCCGTGCGGCGGGCGCGGTCTGGACAGGGGCGGTCCCGGTGGGCGCAGCCCGGGCGGAGGCGGGTTGTTCGAACACGGCAAAATCCGATCAAATGCGTCGGATTGCCCTAGCAACACCGCCTCGCGCCCGCAAGCTTACATGGTCTGATTGCCGACCCCGCCATCGAGCAGCACGTTCTGACCGACCATGAACCCCGCATGATGCGAGCACATGAAGGCGCAGGTTGCGCCGAACTCGGCCGCCGTGCCGTAGCGCCGGGTCGGGATGCCGGCTTCGCGCTTTTTGCGGGCTTCCTCGACGCTGATGCCTTCCTTCTTGGACACTCCGCCATCGAGCGAGGCGGCGCGGTCGGTGTCATGGATGCCCGGCAGCAGGTTGTTGATGGTCACGCCCGAAGGGGCGACCTGCCGCGAGGTGCCCGCGACATAGCCGGTGAGACCCGCGCGCGCCGAGTTCGACAGGCCGAGCGCCGGGATCGGCGACTTCACCGATTGCGAGGTGATGTTGACCACCCGGCCCCAGCCGCGCTCCATCATGCCCGGCACCAGCGCCTTCATCAGCGCGATCGGCGTCAGCATGTTGGCATCGAGCGCACGGATGAAATCCTCGCGGTCCCAGTCGGTCCACAGGCCCGGCGGCGGGCCGCCCGCATTGGTGACGAGGATGTCGACACCCTGCGCCGCGTCGATCAGCTGCGCCTGCCCATCGGGCGTGGTCACGTCGCAGGCGACGGTGACGACCTCGACCCCGAACCGGTCGCGGATCTCCTGCGCCGCTTGCTCCAGCGCCTCGGCGCCGCGCGCGTTCATCACCAGATCGACGCCCGCCTCGGCCAGCGCTTCGGCGCAGCCACGCCCCAAGCCCTTGGACGAAGCGCAGACCAGCGCCCGTTTGCCCCTGATGCCCAGATCCATCAGATACCTCCCTGTTTACGCACATGGCCTAGCATCGGGTCGCGCGTCGGGCAATGATCGCCCGTCATGCGGCACCCGTCAGGAGAACAGATGACCGACGAGACCGAGCTGCAGCACCTCATGGTCTTCGATGCGGCGGATCTGCGCGTGTCGCACGGCGTGGCGCGAGGCGATCCGATGAGCTTTGCCGACGAGTTGGTGCCGGACGACATCTACCGCGTTGGGCCCGAGGCCCCGGCACGCCGGCTGACGCTACGCGCTAGGGCGGATGCCAGCTTTCGGGTGGTCGATGGCGCGGCGGACGGCCGGGGCGGCCGGACGCTGCACATCGACAGCTGTCTGACGCTGATGGCGCGCGATGGGACGGCGAGCGAGGCGATCGTGCTGGTCGAGGTCGAGGCGGATGCGGCGCTGGCCATCTACCTGTTGCCTCTGGGCCGGCTCGTGCAGGGTGAGGATTACCGCCTCGTGGGGATCGACCGTCACGCCGGGACCCCGCGGCTGGCCCAGCTGGCCTGCGTGTCCTTCACTCGCGGCACGCATATCGCGCTGGCCAGCGGCGCGCAGGTGCCGGTGGAGAATCTGCGCCCCGGCGACAGGATCCTGACGCGCGACGGGGGGCCGCAGCCGCTGCGCTGGGTGGGCCAGACCACGCTGCGCGCGACCGGGCGCTTCGCGCCCGTGCTGATCCGTGAAGGCGCGCTGCACAACGCGCGCGATCTTTGGCTCAGCCCAGATCACCGCATCTTCGTGTGGCAGCGCGAGGACTGCGTCGGCGCGGGCCGGGCCGAGCTGATGGTCCGGGTGCGCCACCTGATCAACGGCGACACCGTGGTGCAGAGCGAAGGCGGCTTCGCCCAGTATTTCCAGCTTGTCTTCGACGCGCATCAGATCGTCTATGCCGAGGGCATCGCCGCGGAATCGCTTCTGGTCGACCACCGCACCAAGGGCGCGCTGCCCGGCAGCATCTCGACCCATGCGACACCGCAGCACCTGTCCTACGAGGTCTCCGAGAGCCTGCTGTCGGGATCCGATGCGGCCGCCTTGTTGCGTCGCGCCTCGGGGCTCTGAACGCTGTCGGCAAGGCCGTTGGGGGCGATTGCTCCTTGCGCGCGCAGCCTTTATAGCGCGGGCATGAACAACCGCCCCGCCCTCCCGCCCGAAATCGCCCGCCGCCGGACCTTTGCGATCATCTCGCATCCCGACGCCGGCAAGACGACGCTGACCGAAAAGTTCCTGCTGTTCGGGGGCGCGATCCAGATGGCCGGACAGGTCCGCGCTAAGGGCGAGGCGCGGCGCACGCGCTCGGACTTCATGCAGATGGAGAAAGACCGCGGCATCTCGGTTTCGGCCTCGGCGATGTCCTTCGATTTCAAGAACTTTCGCTTCAACCTCGTCGACACGCCCGGCCACTCGGACTTTTCCGAAGACACCTATCGCACGCTGACGGCCGTGGACGCGGCCGTCATGGTGATCGACGGCGCCAAGGGGGTGGAGAGCCAGACCCGCAAGCTGTTCGAAGTCTGCCGCCTGCGCGACCTGCCGATCCTGACCTTTTGCAACAAGATGGACCGCGAAAGCCGCGACACCTTCGAGATCATCGACGAGATTCAGGAAAACCTCGCCATCGACGTGACGCCCGCCTCCTGGCCGATCGGCGTCGGGCGAGATTTCCTCGGCTGCTACGACCTGCTGCGCGACCGGCTGGAGCTGATCGACCGGGCCGACCGCAACCGCGTCGCCGAGAGCATCGCCATCGACGGGCTCGATGATCCCAAGATCGCCGAGCATGTCCCCGCGCATCTGCTCGAAAAGCTGCGCGAGGAGGTCGAGATGGCGCGCGAGCTTCTGCCCACGCTTGACCCTCAGGCGGTGCTAGAAGGCCACATGACGCCGATCTGGTTCGGCTCGGCAATCAACAGCTTTGGCGTCCGCGAGCTGATGGAGGGTATCGGCACCTATGGCCCCGAGCCCCAGGTGCAAAAGGCGATGCCGCGCGAGATCGCGCCCGAAGAGAGCAAGGTCGCGGGCTTCGTCTTCAAGGTGCAGGCCAACATGGACCCCAAGCACCGCGACCGCGTCGCCTTCGTACGGCTGGCCTCAGGGCATTTCGAGCGCGGCATGAAGCTCACCCATGTGCGCTCCAAAAAGCAGATGGCGATCACCAACCCGGTGCTGTTCCTCGCCTCGGACCGCGAACTGGCCGAAGAGGCCTGGGCCGGCGACATCATCGGCATCCCCAACCATGGCCAGCTTCGGATCGGCGACACGTTGACCGAGGGCGAAAGCATCCGCGTCTCGGGCATCCCCTCTTTCGCGCCCGAACTTTTGCAGACCTGCCGCGCGGGCGATCCGATGAAGGCCAAGCATCTCGACAAGGCACTGAGCCAGTTCGCCGAGGAAGGCGCCGCCAAGGTCTTCAAGCCGACCTTCGGTTCTGGCTTCATCGTGGGCGTGGTCGGTGCGCTGCAGTTCGAGGTGCTGGCGAGCCGGATCGAGCTGGAATACGGGCTTCCCGTGCGGTTCGAGCCGTCGCAGTTCACCTCGGCGCGCTGGATGGCCGGCGACAAGACCGCGGTCGAGGCCTTTGCGGCGAAGAACAAGCAGCATGTCGCGACCGACAATGACGGCGATCTGGTCTATCTCACCCGGATGCAGTGGGACATCGACCGGGTCGAGCGCGATCACCCGGAGATCAAGCTCGTGGCGACGAAGGAAATGATGGTCTGAGGCGCAGGATGTGAAAGAGGCGACCCGACAGGCCGCCCCTCTCGCGTCGAACCAGAGCCATTGGCTCAGACGAGTTTCGCGTCCATGGTGATCTCGGCGCCCTTGAGGACCTTCGACACCGGGCAGCCGGTCTTGGTGGCCTCGGCAGCCTTGCGGAACTGCTCCTCGGAGGCACCCGAGACCTTCGCGGTCACGTCGAGGTGGATCTTGGTGATCTCGAACCCTTCGCCCACCTGCTCGAGCGACACGGTGGATTGGACATCGATGTCGTCGGCCGTCAGCTCGTCCTTGCCCAGTTCGAGCGACAGCGCCATCGCGTAACAGGCCGCATGCGCCGCGCCAATCAGCTCCTCGGGATTGGTGCCGGGGCCGCCTTCGAAGCGGGCGTTGAAGCCATAGGCCTGATCCTTCAGGACACCGGTCTGCGTCGAGATCTCGCCGCCGCCTTCCTTGATGCCACCGCTCCAATGCGCCTTGCCATGTTTCTTGATCATCGGTCTCTCCATTTCGTGGCGCCCCGGTCACGGGGCTCTGAGGGCAACGCCCGCCGACCCGCCCCGTTCCCCCGTCAAACTTGACCGCGACAGGGTTTCGACATAAGGCACGCCCAAGTCGAACGACCCGGCAATCCGGCCGGGCGGGCCGCGCCTGCTCCTGCGGCCAATCGGTGCCGCAGTCTCGAAAGGCTCACATGACTCAATTCTCCGACCTCAATCTCGATCCCAAGGTGCTCAAGGCCATCGCCGAAGCCGGCTATGAGACGCCGACGCCGATCCAGGCGGGCGCCATTCCGCCCGCTCTCGAAGGCCGTGACGTGCTCGGCATCGCCCAGACCGGCACCGGCAAGACCGCGAGCTTCGTGCTGCCGATGATCACGCTTCTGGGCCGCGGTCGCGCCCGCGCCCGGATGCCGCGCAGCCTTGTGCTCTGCCCCACCCGCGAACTGGCGGCACAGGTGGCCGAGAACTTCGACACCTATGCCAAGCACACCAAGCTCACAAAGGCGCTGCTGATCGGCGGCGTCTCGTTCAAGGAGCAGGACACGCTGATCGACAAGGGCGTCGACGTGCTGATCGCCACGCCGGGCCGACTGCTCGACCATTTCGAGCGCGGTAAGCTTCTGCTTACCGGCGTGCAGATCATGGTCGTGGACGAGGCCGATCGCATGCTCGACATGGGCTTCATTCCCGACATCGAGCGGATCTTCGGCCTGACGCCCTTCACCCGCCAGACGCTGTTCTTCTCGGCCACCATGGCGCCAGAGATCGAGCGGATCACCAACACCTTCCTGTCGAACCCCGAGAAGATCGAGGTGGCCCGCGCCGCCACGACGGGCGAGAACATCAAACAGGGCGTGGTCATGTTCCGCGCCTCGCGCAAGGACAAGGAAGCCGCGGAGAAGCGGGACCTTCTGCGCGCGCTGATCGACGCCGAGGGCGAGGCCTGCACCAACGCGATCATCTTCTGCAACCGCAAGATGGACGTGGACGTGGTGGCCAAGAGCCTCAAGAAGCACGGATATGACGCGGAGCCGATCCACGGCGATCTCGACCAGAGTCAGCGCACGCGGACCCTCGACGGGTTCCGTGCAGGCAACGTGAAGATCCTCGTGGCCTCAGACGTCGCCGCGCGCGGCCTCGACGTGCCCTCGGTCAGCCACGTCTTCAACTTCGACGTGCCCAGCCATGCCGAGGATTACGTGCACCGGATCGGTCGCACCGGCCGGGCCGGGCGCAAGGGCTCCGCCATCATGATCTGCAATCCGCGCGACGAGAAGAACCTCGAGGACGTGGAGCGGCTCGTGCAGAACCCGATCCCGCGCCTCGACGATCCGCGCGGAGCCAAGGCTCCCGCCGCGGCGGCCCCGGCGACCGAGACCGCCACCGAGGAAGAGCGTCCACGCCGCTCCCGCACGCGCAGCCGGTCGCGCAGTCGCGACGAGGCCAAGCCCGAGGCTTTCGCCGATGCCGTCGCGACCGAGACCCCCAAGGTCGAGGCCCGGCCCAAGCAGAAGGCCGACGTCGAACCTGCGTCGAAAGCCGCGTCTGAGCCCGAACCCCGCGTCGAGGCCAAGCCGGCCCCGGACCCGGACCCTGTGCTCGAAGCCGCCCGTGAACAGGCTCCGGCCGAACCTCGCCGCACCGAGCCGCGTGGCAATGAGCGTGACCGCAATCGTGGTGGCCGGGATCGGCGGCGTCACGATCAGCGCGACGAGGAGGTCGTCGGCATGGGCGAGGACACCCCCGCCTTCATCGCCAAGAGCTTTGAGGAACGGCGCGCGGGCTGATGCGTACCTCGGC
The DNA here is from genome assembly GCF_047631075.1 of Limimaricola cinnabarinus. Classification (NCBI taxonomy): domain Bacteria; kingdom Pseudomonadati; phylum Pseudomonadota; class Alphaproteobacteria; order Rhodobacterales; family Paracoccaceae; genus Limimaricola; species Limimaricola cinnabarinus. Next base: position 74,311 of record NZ_JBLHYX010000006.1, on the reverse strand, counting down.
GTTCCTCACGCTTGCGCTGTTGCTTTCGGCCCTGCCCGCGCAGGCCGAGGAGCAACGCTGCACAGCGACTGTCAATGGCCGCGAGACCGTTGTCACATATGACGATGCCATCGCCTTCGACACCAAGCTCGGCACGCGCGAAAGGCTGTCGCGCTGGCCGGGCAAGGTCTGGAACAAGACCTGGGGCACGCCGCCCGCCTGCGACAGCCGGGTGCTCTATACCTATCTCTCGGTCGAACTGCCGCCCGAGGAGACCGAGGGCTATTGCCTCGATCCCGATCCCGACGACGAGGGTTGGCTCCTCGTGCCCGGCGAACGTGGCGCCACCGCGCAGTGCAGCGTCACCACCTGCGACCGTGTGAACGCAGCAGCCGACGGCGCGATCGACACCGGTGCGGCGCTGGCCGGGCTGGTCCTGACGCCGCCGCCCACCCCCGCCGAGGCCGTGGCCAAGCCGGAACGCCTGCTGCACAGCTCGGGCGCGTTGGTGCTTAAGGGCACGGCGGAATGGCTGGCGACCAGCATCGGCACTACGGCGCCCGGCGTCACGGCGGCGCTGACCGGCCCCGTGGCCATCGGGGCCGCCGCGGCCTCGGTCGTGGTCATCGGTAGCGCGGTCTATGTCTGCAGCGGTTGATCAACGAGACCAAGAGTAGCTTGAACACAAAAAGGGGAGCCGATGGCTCCCCTTTTTTTCATGCTTTATCGTTCGACAATGACGGGTCGGGGCATACCGCCCCGACTCGCCGCCGGTCTGATCAGCTCAGGCGGCTCACCACCACATTCACCTCGGGCTTCTTGCCGGTCTCGGCCTGCGTGGTCGAGCGCGCGATCCGCTTCAATTCGCGGTCAAGCTTGTCCTCGTCGCGCATCATCCGGCGGCCGGCCTTGTTCACAAAGGCGGCCAGATCAGATTCCAGCGTCTCGACCAGCTTGGCCCTGGAACGTCCCGTCTCGGGCAGGCCCATGATCTCGCACCACGGATCGCCCAAGGGCTCGTCATTCTCGTCCACGATCATCGTCACCGTGACATGGCCATTGAGCGCCATGCGGATCCGGTCGCGCACGATACCGTCCATCGCGCCGATCATCACGGACCCGTCGAGATAGCTGCGGCCGGTGTCGACATATTCGGCCACCTTGGGCGCGTTGCCCGACAGGTCCAGCATCATGCCATTGACCGCGACGATGCCCGGCAGGCCCCGCTCGAGACCGAGTTTCACATGCTCGCGCAGGTGGCGGTGTTCGCCATGCATCGGCACGAGGAACTGCGGACGCACGATGTCGTGCAAAAGCTGCAGGTCGGGCCGGTTGGCGTGGCCCGAGACGTGGAACAGGCCATGCGTGTCCTCGATCACGTCCACGCCCTTCTCGGAGAGCTGGTTCATGATCTTGATGACGCCGCGCTCATTGCCCGGGATGGTGCGCGAGGAGAACAGGAAGCTGTCACCCTCCTGCAGCTTCAGGCCGAGATAGGAGCCCTGTGCCAGCTGCGCACTGGCCGCGCGGCGCTCGCCCTGGCTGCCGGTAACGAGGAGCAGCAGCTTTTCGCGCGGGATCGACGCGGCCTCTTCGGGGCCCACGGTCTTGGGAAAACCGTGCAGCAGGCCGCATTCGGTCGCCGTCTCGACCATGCGGCGCATGGCGCGGCCCAGCAGGCAGACGGTGCGCCCGGCCCGGTCGGCGGCGATGGCGATGGTCTTGAGGCGCGCCACGTTCGAGGCGAAGGTCGTGGCAACGACCATGCCCGGCTGCGCCGCGATCAGCTTTTCGATCTCGGGCGCGAGTGTCGCTTCCGAGCGGCCCGGCTGCGGCGAGAACACGTTGGTCGAGTCGCAGATCAGCGCCTTGACGCCGCCCTTGGACACCTCGGCCCAGAGATCGGGGTTGAACGGCTCGCCCACCACCGGGGTGTGATCGACCTTGAAGTCGCCCGAATGCAGCACGCGGCCCTCGGGGCTGTCGATCACGAGACCCGAGCTTTCGGGGATCGAGTGGCTGATCGGCACGAAACCGACCTTGAAGGGGCCTGCGTCGACCGTGGCGGGCCAAGGCTCGACCACGTTGAGGATGCTGTCGGGCGCGCCGTGCTCGTCGAGCTTGTGGCGCGCAATCGCGGCGGTGAACTTGCGCGCGTGGATGGTCGCGCCGAGGCGTTTCCAGAAATGGCCGACCGCGCCGACATGGTCCTCATGGGCGTGGGTGATGAAGATCGCCTCGATGCGATCCTTGCGCGCCTCGAGCCACGAGATGTCGGGCATGATGAGATCGACGCCCGGCGTCGTGTCCATGTCGGGGAAGGTCACGCCGAGATCGACGACGATCAGCCGTTCCTGCCCCGGTTTGCCATAGCCGTAGACATAGGCGTTCATGCCGATCTCGCCGGCGCCGCCGAGAGGAAGGTAGATCAGTCTTTCGCCGCTCATGCGGTCTCCTTGTTGTATCTGTGGATGACGGTCAGCCCGTGCATCGTGAGGTCGTCTTCGATGTCGTCAAAGAGCATGTCGCCCTGCGCGAAGAGGGGCGCAAGCCCCCCGGTTCCGATGATCCGCATCGGGCGCTCGCGCTCCGCCCTGATCCGGTCGCATATGCCTCGCACCAAGCCCACATAGCCCCAGAAGATGCCAGATTGCATGCAGGCGACGGTGTTGGTGCCGATTACTTTCTCGGGCTTGCTCACATCGACATGCGGCAGTGCCGCCGCCGCCTGGTGCAATGCCTCAAGGCTCAGGTTCACGCCGGGTGAGATGACGCCGCCGACATAGGCCCCGTCGCGCCCGACCACGTCGAAAGTTGTCGCCGTGCCGAAATCGACCACCACGAGATCGCCGCCATGCCGGTCCCATGCACCCGCCGTGTTGACCAGTCGGTCGGGGCCCACCTGCGTACCAGCGTCGACGCGCGGCGCGACCGGCAGGCGGCATTCGGGCTTGCCCACCACGAGGGGGCGGCAGCCGAAGTAGCGATCCGCCAGAACGCGTAGGTTGAACACCACACGAGGCACGGTCGACGAGATGATCATCTCGTCGATCTGCGCCTCGATGCCGCCGATCTTCATCAGGGTCGAGAGCCAGACGAAATACTGGTCCGCCGTGCGCTGCCATTCGGTCGAGGTGCGCCAGGTCGCGAGGAATCGCTCCCCGTCCCAGATCGAGAACACGGTGTTGGTGTTACCGCAATCGATGGCCAGAAGCATCGTCGCCCCTTCTAGAAGAACACGTCGGCGGCGCTGATCGCGCGCAGGCCCTTGGGCGTGCGCAGCATCAGGTTGCCGGCCTCGTCCACGGTCTCGAACACGCCCGTGATCTCGTCGGTGCCGGTGCGGGCGGTGATCACCTCGCCCAGCCGGGCGGCGTGGCGCAGCCAGTCCTCGCGGATGCGGGCGAAGCCGAAGGCGTCCAGTTTGCCCTCTTCAGTGGCATAGGCGTTGGCCAGATGGGTCAGGAAGTCCTCCGGGTCAACTACCGGCCCGCCATCATCGGCGACCGCCACGGGTGGGAAAGACGCATCGCGCACGCCCTCGGGCCGGATGGCGAGGTTCACGCCGATGCCGATCGAGAGCCAGTCGACATAGGGTCCCTGCCCCGCGCTCTCCAGCAGGATGCCCGCGACCTTGCCACCATCGAGGAGCACGTCGTTCGGCCATTTCAGGGACAGCCGGGTCCGGTCGACATGGATCGCCAATGTCTCGAACAACGCGATGGCGGCGAGGAAGCTGCGCCGCGCGGCTTCGGTCGGCGTCGCCTCGGGTTTGAAGACCAGGGTGACCGCGAGGTTGCCGGACTCGCTGGTCCAGTCGCGGCCCCGCCGGCCCCGGCCCGCAGTCTGCTCATGCGCCATGATCCATGTAGGCCCGGCAAGGCCAGAGGCCGCGCGTCGCGCGGCCTCGGCCATGGTGCTGTCGACGGTGTCGAGAACGACCCGCTCCCACCCCTCGGGCCAGAGCCCGTGGGAGGCGGCGTCAGTTGACAAGGGTCGCCGCCGCGGCCGCGGCCAGAGGCTCGATGCCGAAGAGATTGATCACGCCGAACACCATCACGGCGGCCGAGGCCATCAGCACACCCCACAGGAGCGGCGAAGTGCCGGTATCGAGCGCCTCGCGCTCTTCGCCGAAATACATGTAGTAGACGATGCGCAGGTAGTAGAACGCGCCGATCACCGAGGCGATGACCCCGAGGATCGCGAGCCAGGTCAGACCGCCCTCATAGGCCGCTCGCAGCACGTAGAGCTTGCCGAAGAAGCCGACCATCGGCGGCACGCCGGCAAGGCTGAACAGCAGCACCAGCATGGCGAGCGCCCGCATCGGCGCATAGCGCGAATACATGTGCAGCGAATTGATGTCAGTGACGGGTCGCCCGTCGCGCTCCATCGACAGGATGAAGGCGAAGGTGCCGATGTTCATGGTGACGTAGATCGCCATGTAGATCAGCATCGCCTGCACGCCGAAGGCGGTGCCCGAGGCGAGGCCCATCAGCGCGAAGCCCATATGGGCGATCGAGGAGTAGGCCATCAGGCGCTTGATGTTGGTCTGGCCGATCGCGGCGATGCCGCCCCAGAACACCGAGACCACCGACAGGAAGGCGATGATCTGTTGCCAGTCGCCGACGATGCCACCAAAGCCGTCGAAAACGACCCGTGCAAAGAGCGCGATGGCGGCCATCTTCGGCGCGGTCGCCATGAAGGCCGTGACCGGTGTCGGCGCGCCTTCATAGACGTCGGGCGTCCACATGTGGAACGGCGCCGCCGAAACCTTGAAGGCGAAGCCGACCATCAGGAAGACGAGGCCGAAGATAAGCCCGAGCGGAACGTCGATCGCGGTGGCGAGGAAGATGCCCTCGAACTGCGTGGTGCCGGCAAAACCATAGACCAGCGAGGCGCCATAGAGCATCAGGCCCGAGCTAAGCGCGCCCAGCACGAAGTACTTAAGACCGGCTTCGGTCGACTTCTCGCTGTCGCGGCGCAGTGAGGCGACGACATACATGGCGAGCGACTGCAGCTCGATGCCCATATAGAGAACCATGAGGTCGTTGGCCGAGACCATCACCATCATGCCAACCACGGCCAAAGTGACGAGAACCGGGTACTCGAAGCGCAACAGGTTGCGGCGCGCGAGGTATTCCTGGCTCATCACCAGCACGATCGCCGCCGAGAGCAGGATCGTCACCTTGGAGAAGCGGGCGAAGCCGTCATCGATGAAGCTGTTGAGGAAGGCCGGGTCGGTGCCCTCGCGTGTGGCGATCAGGAAGGCCACGAGGCCGAACATCGCCGCCGTCGCCCAGATCAGGATGCCGGCGGACTTGTCCTTGGTGGTGTAGACGCCCGCCATGAGCGCGACCATCGCGTAGACCGCAAGGATCACCTCGGGCAGGACGGTCTGGAGATCGAGTGAGAACATGTGTCCTGGTCCTTAGTGCTGTGCCGGGGTCGCGGCGGTCGCCGAGGCGATGGCATTCTCGGAGCCATGCGCCGCGACCGCGACCTCGACCTGATCCACGAGACGGGCGACGCTCGGGCCGGTGATGTCGGTGACGAGGCTCGGATAGACGCCGAGCAGGATCGTCATCACGACGAGCGGCGCGAAGATCCATTTCTCGCGGGCGGTCATGTCGGTGATCGACTTGAGGCTCTCCTTGATCAGGTCGCCCATGACGACCCGGCGGTAGAGAAAGAGCGCGTAGGCGGCCGAGAAGATGACGCCCGTGGTGGCGACGGCGGCAACCCAGGTGTTGGCCTGGAACATGCCCATCAGCGTCAGGAATTCACCGACGAAGCCCGAAGTGCCCGGCAGGCCGACATTGGCCATGGTGAACAGCAGGAACACTGCGGCATAGGCCGGCATCCGGTTCACGAGGCCGCCGTAAGCGTCGATCTCGCGGGTGTGCATCCGGTCGTAGATCACACCGACGCCAAGGAACAGCGCGCCAGAGATGAAGCCGTGGCTGATCATCTGGAACACCGCGCCATCAAGGCCCTGCTGATTGAGCGCGAAGATGCCGGCGGTGACGAACCCCATATGCGCGACCGAGGAATAGGCGATCAGCTTCTTGATGTCTTTTTGCACCAGCGCCACGAGCGAGGTGTAGACGATCGCGATGGCCGACAGCCACAGCACCAGCGGCGCCCAGATCTCGGAAGCGACCGGGAACATCGGCAGCGAGAAGCGCAGGAAACCGTAGCCACCCATCTTCAGCAGGATCGCGGCGAGGACGACCGAACCGGCAGTCGGCGCCTGAACGTGTGCGTCAGGCAGCCAAGTGTGAACCGGCCACATCGGCATCTTCACCGCAAAGGAGGCGAAGAAGGCGAACCAGAGAAGCGTCTGCACGCCGCCCAAGATCTGCACCCCGAGGATCGGGAAGCTCTCGGCCGAGAAGTTGTAGGCCATCAGCGTCGGGATGTCGGTGGTGCCCGCCTGAGCGAACATCGCCACCATCGCCACCAGCATCAGCACCGAGCCGAGGAAGGTGTAGAGGAAGAACTTGAACGAGGCATAGATGCGGTTCTTGCCGCCCCAGATGCCGATGATCAGGAACATCGGGATCAGGCCCGCCTCGAAGAAAAGATAGAACAGCACGAGGTCCAGCGCTACGAACACGCCGATCATCAGCGTCTCGAGCACCAGAAAGGCGATCATGTATTCCTTGACCCGGTGCGTCACATCCCAGCAGGCCGCGATGACGAGGGGCATCAGGAAGGTGGTAAGCATCACGAACAGCAGCGAGATGCCGTCGACGCCCATCTTGTAGCGCATGCCGAGGAGCCACTGGCGATCTTCGACGAACTGGAAGCCCGCCGCGTCCGTCTTGAAGCCTGCGAGAATGAACAGCGACACTGCGAAGGTGAAGACCGTGGTGGCGAGCGCCACCCATTTGGCGTTGCGCTGCGCGGCCGCGTCGTCACCGCGCAGGAACAGCGCGAGGATGCCGGCGCCCAAAAGCGGGATGAAGGTGGTCAGAGAGAGAAGGTTGCCCATCTGTTATTCGGCCCCCCCGGCCAAGGTCATCCAGGTCAGGATCAGGGCAAGGCCCAGAACCATCGCGAAGGCGTAGGTAAAGACGTATCCGTTCTGCGCGCGGCCAGCGAGGCGAGTGAAGAAGGGCACGATGCCCATCGCCACGCCGTTGATGCCGCCGTCGATGACGTTGCCGTCGCCGCGGGTCCACAGGAACCGCCCGATGGCCTGAGCCGGGCGCACGAAGAGAAAGTCGTAGAGCTCGTCGAAGTACCACTTGTTGAGCAGGAAGTTGTAGAGCGGACGCTGGTTGCGCACGAGGGCGGCGGGCAGCTCCGGCCGACGGATATACATCAGCCAGGCAAGGCTCAGGCCAATCAGCATGGCGACGAAGGGGCTGACCTTGACCCAGACGGGGGCGTGATGCGCCTCGTCGATCACGTCGTTGCCCGGCGCCATGTAGATCGCTCCCATGCCCGGAGGCGCTACGGCCACATCGACGGCGGTCGGCACATGCGCCTCCTCGCCCATATCGGCATGCTCGCCCTCGGTCAGCGTGTCCTCGATCACCGCCTCGGCGGCATGTTCGAGATCGCCCTCGGCAAGCGAAGCGACCGCATCGACCGGCCCATGGCCTGCGGCCTCAGCCTCGGCGCCATGTTCGGCCACCGTCACGGGCATGCCGAAGAAGCGCTGCATCCGGGCCTCGTCGCCGAAGAAGGGCGCGTACCACAGCATGCCGGCGAAGATCGCGCCGAGGCTGAGCACGCCCAGCGGCACCAGCATGACGCCGGGGCTTTCATGCGCGTGGTCGTGGGTGTGGTGATCGCCGCGCGGCTTGCCGAAGAAGGTCATGAACATCAGGCGCCACGAGTAGAAGCTCGTCATCGCGGCGGCGAGTACCAGAAGCCAGAAGGCATAGGGCGTGGCCCCCGCATAGGCGCTTTCGATGATGGCGTCCTTGGACAGGAAGCCCGCGAAGCCGATCGAGGTAAGAGGAATGCCGACGCCGGTGATCGCGAGGGTACCGATCATCATCGCCCAGTAGGTATAGGGGATCTTCTTTCGCAGACCGCCATAGTTCCGCATGTCCTGCTCGTGGTGCATCGCATGGATGACCGAGCCGGCCCCGAGGAACAGCAGCGCCTTGAAGAAGGCGTGGGTGAACAGGTGGAACATCGCCACCGAGTAGACGCCCGAACCCGCGGCCACGAACATGTAGCCCAGCTGCGAACAGGTCGAATAGGCGATCACGCGCTTGATGTCGTTCTGCACGAGACCAACGGTCGCCGCATAGAAGGCGGTGGTGGCGCCGAGGAAAACGATGATCGATTTGGCGTCGGGCGCGAATTCGAGGATCGGCGACATGCGGCAGACGAGGAAGACGCCCGCCGTCACCATGGTCGCGGCGTGGATCAGGGCCGACACCGGGGTCGGGCCTTCCATCGCGTCGGGCAGCCAGGTGTGCAGCAGGAGCTGCGCCGACTTGCCCATTGCGCCGATGAAGAGCAGCACCGACACGATCTCGACGGCGCGGAACTCCAGACCGAGGAATTCGAGCTGCATGCGCGCGATCTGCGGCGCCGCGCCGAAGATGTCAGAGAAGTTGATCGAGTCCGCGAGGAAGAACAGCGCGAAGATGCCGAGCGCGAAGCCGAAATCGCCAACGCGGTTGACGATGAAAGCCTTCATCGCGGCGGCGTTGGCCGACGGCTTGCGGTAGTAAAATCCGATGAGCAGGTAGGAGGCGACGCCCACCCCTTCCCAGCCGAAGAACATCTGCACGAGGTTGTCGGCGGTGACCAGCGACAGCATCGCGAAGGTGAAGAACGACAGATAGGCGAAAAAGCGCGGGCGATAGCTTTCGCCTGGGCGGAAGTTCTCGTCATGCGCCATGTAGCCGAAGCTGTAGAGATGCACGAGGAAGGAGACTGTGGTGATCACGATCAGCATGATCGCGGTCAGACGGTCGAGCCGAATAGCCCAGTCCGTGGCAAGGCTGCCGCTCTCGATCCAGCGCAGGATCTGAATCTGCTCCATCTGGCCGTCGAAGCCTAGGAACACGATCCACGACAGCAGACAGGCGAGGCCGACCAGCGAGGTGGCGACCCATTGCGCGCCCGCCTCCGAAATCAGCCGCCAGCCGAAGCCCGCGATCAATGCGCCGACGAGCGGCGCGAAGAGGATGATCGTTTCCATGAGCGCCTCAGCCTTTCATCACGTTGACGTCTTCGACGTCGATGGTGCCGCGGATCCGGAAGAAGCAGACGAGGATGGCGAGGCCGATCGCGGCCTCCGCGGCCGCGACGGTCAGCACGAAGAGCGTGAAGACCTGCCCCACCAGATCGCCCAGATAGGCCGAGAAGGCGACGAAATTGATGTTCACCGCGAGCAGCATCAGTTCGATCGACATCAGGATGATGATGACGTTCTTGCGGTTCAGGAACAGCCCGAAGATGCCGATGACGAACAGCGCCGCCGCGACGGTGAGATAATGTTCGAGCCCTATCGGGGCTTCAGCGAGATAAGCGTCCATCAGTGTCCCTCCGGGCTTTTGCCCGTTCGCGGTCTATCAGAGGCCCTGGCCGGGCTTCACGTCCTTGAGTTCCAGCGCCTTAGCCGGATCGCGGTACATCTGCGCCAGGATGTCCTGACGCTTCACATCCTTGCGGTGCCGCATCGTCAGCACGATCGCGCCGATCATCGCCACCAGCAGCACGAGGCCGGCGAGCTGGAACAGCAGGATGTAGCGATCATAGATCAGCAGGCCCAGAAGCTGCGTGTTCTCGATATCGAAGACGAAGGGCGCGGCGAGGCGCTCGTCATAGCCTTCGGAGTAATCCCAGACGCCGAAGGCCAGAGCCAGCTGCATCAGAAGGACGACGCCGATCAGCAGCGCCAGCGGCATGTATCGGGCCATTTCGGCCTTGAGCTCGGCGAAATCGACGTCGAGCATCATCACCACGAAGAGGAACAGCACCGCGACGGCGCCGACATAGACGATGACCAGAAGCAGCGCCACGAACTCGGCGCCGACCAGCACGAACAGGCCCGCCGAGCTCAGGAAAGCGAGGATCAGCCAGAGCACCGAGTGCACCGGGTTGCGCGCGATCACGGTGAACAGACCGCCCACCACGGTCGAAATCGCGAAGAGGTAGAAGATGATGGCGGCGGCGGTCATCGTGCAGTGTCCTTTCCGGTGTCCTCGTCCATGGCTTCGGTGGCAAGTTCCATCGCCTTGGTCATCGCGGGCACGCCGCCGAACATGCCCGCCTGGGCGATGGTCTCGGCGATCTCCTGTTTCGTGGCGCCCGCCTCGCGCGCATGGCGCACGGTGAGGCGAAGCTGGCTCTCGGCCTGCGCGCCGAGGATGGTCAGACCGGTCAGCGTGAGCAACAGCCGCGTCTTGGCGTCGAGCCCTTCGGGATTGAGGGTGCGTCCCATGAACGCCTCCATCATCTCCTTGGGCATGGTCGGCCAGAGCTGCTCAAAGCCCTTCGGCGTGAAGCTCTCGAGCGCGGGATTCATCTTCCGGGCCCAGTCCTGGCCCATCTTCATCATCTGCGCGAAGGGATTCTGATCGGTCATGGCCCTATCCTGTTCAGCGATACGGCGCGTCGAGCTCGAGGTTGCGGGCGATCTCGGCTTCCCAACGGTCGCCATTCGCCAGCAGCTTGGCCTTGTCGTAGTAGAGCTCCTCGCGGGTCTCGGTGGAATACTCGAAGTTCGGCCCCTCGACGATCGCGTCCACCGGGCAAGCCTCCTGACAAAAACCGCAATAGATGCATTTGGTCATGTCGATGTCGTAGCGCGTGGTGCGGCGCGAGCCGTCCTCGCGCGGTTCGGCATCGATGGTGATCGCCTGCGCAGGGCAGACCGCCTCGCACAGCTTGCAGGCGATGCAGCGTTCTTCGCCCGACGGGTAGCGACGCAGCGCATGTTCGCCGCGGAAACGCGCCGAGAGCGGGCCCTTTTCGTGCGGATAGTTCACGGTCGCCTTGGGCGCGAAGAAATACTTCAGCCCCAACTTCATGCCCTTGGCGAAATCCTGCAGCAGGAAATACTTGGCGGCGCGGGTATAGTCGATCTGCGTCATGCTCAGACTCCCAGGGTCCAGCGGGCCCAGAACCCACCGAGGACCTCGAATTTCGCGAGGAACGCCACGATCACGACCCAGGCGAGCGACATCGGCAGGAACACCTTCCAGCCCAGACGCATCAGCTGGTCGTAGCGGTAGCGCGGGGTGATCGCCTTCACCATCGCAAAGATGAAGAAGACGAAGATCATCTTGAGAGCCATCCACAGGATGCCGTCGGGCAGGCCGGGGATGGGCGACAGCCAGCCGCCGAAGAACATCAGCGACACCAGAGCGCACATCAGCACGATGGCCACGTATTCGCCGATCATGAACAGCAGGAACGGCGTCGAGGAATATTCCACCTGATAACCGGCCACCAGTTCGGACTCGGCCTCGGGCAGGTCGAAGGGCGGGCGGTTGGTCTCGGCCATGGCCGAGATCAGAAACAGGAACAGCATCGGGAAATGCGGGATCCAGTACCAGTTCAGCAGACCGAAATCGCCATCCTGCGCGGCCACGATGGCGCCGAAGTTCATGCTGCCGGTCGAGATAACGATGCCGATGATGATCAGGCCGAGCGAGACCTCATAGGAGATCATCTGCGCGGCCGAGCGCAGCGAGCCGAGGAAGGGGTATTTCGAGTTCGAGGCCCAACCACCCATGATCACGCCGTAGACCTCGAGCGAGGAGACCGCGAAGACGTAGAGCAGCGCCACGTTGAGATCCGCCAGCACCCATCCATCGGCGAAGGGGATCACGGCCCATGCGATGACGGCCATGACGAAGGAGATCATCGGCGCGAGGAAGAACACGGGGCGGTCCGCCCCGGCGGGCACGACCACTTCCTTGACGATGTATTTCAGAAAGTCGGCGAAGCTCTGCATCAGCCCGAAGGGGCCGACTACGTTGGGCCCGCGCCGCTGCTGAACCGCCGCCCAGACCTTGCGGTCCACGAGCAGCAGGAACGCCAATGCCACCAGCAGCGGCACGATCAGCAGGAGCGATTGCCCAAGGATCAGCAGCACGGCGCCGATGCTGGTTTCGGTGAAGAATTCGACCATGGTGCTTCCCTCAGACCGTCGGGATGCCGTTCAGACCGCAGTTCTGGACGGTGACTTCGGCATCGATCGTGCGTAGCCCTTCAGGCAGGGCCGGCGAGATGGTGTAAACAGCATCGGCGCGCCAGTTTCCAGCCGATTCATCGAGTTGCGTACGGACATGGCGCGCGAAGCCGAAGCCGCGGATCAACGCATATTGCGCCGCCGCGCATTCGGCGTAGGCGATCACGTCCTCGGCCCTAGCGCCGCCGCTCATCGCGACGTGAAAGTTCACGAGATCACCATCGAGCAGGCGCGTCTCGACGCCGTCATGCTTGGGCGCGCCTGCCCCGCCCCGCCCCGCCGAGGCATCCACCTCGGCGCAGCCGGCCACGAGGGCCGCCAGGGATATCGGGAGGGCGGCGCGCATCCTCACTCGGCCGCGATCTTCTGCTGCCGACGCGCGCGGGCCTTGCCCGCAAGCTCGCCCATCAGCTCGCTGGCGCGGGCGACGGGGTTGGTGAGGTAATGCTCGGCGACAATGCTTTCGAAATCGCCAAGGCTCTCGTCCATGGAGGCCAGCGTCAGCGGCTGCCACTCATTCTCGGCCACCTCGTCGAGACGGGCGAGGTGCGGATGCGCCGCGACCATGGCCTGACGCAACTGCGCGAGGCTGTTCCACGGTTGCACCGCGTCCATCTCGGCCGAGAGCGCGCGCAGGATGGCCCAGTTTTCCTTGGCCTGCCCCGGCGCGAAGCTCGCGCGCAGCGCCAGTTGCGGGCGCCCTTCGGTGTTGACGAAAAGGCCCTGCTCCTCGACCCAAGCCGCGCCCGGCAGGATCAGGTCGGCGCGATGCGCGCCCCGGTCGCCATGGCTGCCCTGATAGATCACGAAGGGGCCAGAGGGCAGCGCGATCTCGTCAGCGCCCATGTTGTAGATCACCTCGGCCCCTTCGAGCGCGGCTTCGACGCCGCTCTCGCAGGTGGCGCCGACATCCATCGCGCCGACGCGGCTCGCGGCCGAATGCAGAACCAGCAGCTTGCTCTTAGAACGCGTCGCCAACTCCATGGCATGGGCCAGAGCGGCCTCGCCATCGGCCCCGATCAGCGCGCCCTGCCCCACGACGACGACCGAGTCTTCGTCGAGCACGCGGTCGAAATCATGCTCCAGCAGATCGGCCAGCGCCTTGCGGCCGGTGCCTGCATGGGCCGCGTCATAGGTCAGATCGGCGGCTGCACCGACATGTCCCACATTGGCCCCGGCGAGCCATGCCTTGCGGATGCGGGCGTTGAGCACGGGTGCTTCGATGGCCGGGTTGGTGCCGATCAGCATGATGTGCTTCGCGGTATCGAGATCCTCGATCCGCGCGCTACCGACATAGGCCGATCGGTTGCCCGCGGGCAGCTTCGCGCCGTCGGTACGGCACTCGACGACACCGCCCTGCGCTTCGATCAGTTGCTTGAGCGCGAAGGCCGCCTCGGTCGGGACGAGATCGCCGACGAGGCCGACGGTCTTGCGGCCCTTCATGGCGGCGGCGGCGGCGGCGAGCGCCTCGGGCCATTCGGCTTTGCGCAGCTTGCCGTTCTCGCGGATATAGGGGCTGTCGAGGCGCTGACGCGAGAGGCCGTCCCAGACGAAGCGCGCCTTGTCCGACAGCCATTCCTCGTTCACGCCGTCGTGGTTGCGCGGCAGGATGCGCATCACCTTGCGGCCCTTGGTGTCGACCCGGATCGAGGAGCCGAGCGCGTCCATCACATCGACGGTCTCGGTCTTGGTCAACTCCCAAGGACGGGCGTTGAAGGCGTAGGGCTTGGAGACCAGCGCGCCTACGGGGCACAGGTCGATGATGTTGCCCTGCAGGTTCGAATCGAGCGTCTGGCCAAGATAGGAAGTGATCTCCGCATCTTCGCCGCGCCCGGTCTGGCCCATCTGGGAGATACCGGCCACCTCGGTGGTGAAGCGCACGCAGCGGGTGCACGAGATGCAGCGCGTCATATGCGTCTCGACCAGTGGGCCGAGATCGAGATCCTCGGTCGCCCGCTTGGGTTCGCGGTAGCGCGAGAAGTCGACGCCATAGGCCATCGCCTGATCCTGCAGGTCGCATTCGCCGCCTTGGTCACAAATCGGGCAATCGAGCGGGTGGTTGATGAGCAGGAACTCCATCACCCCCTCGCGGGCCTTCTTGACCATGGGCGAGTTGGTCTTGACCTGCGGCGGTGCGCCCTCGGGCCCGGGGCGCAGATCCTTGACCTGCATGGCGCAGGATGCCGCCGGTTTCGGCGGGCCGCCCACGACCTCGACGAGGCACATGCGGCAATTGCCGGCAATGGTCAGCCTCTCGTGATAGCAGAAACGGGGGATTTCGATCCCCGCGGTCTCGCAGGCCTGGATGAGCGTCATCGCCCCCGGCACTTCGATGACCTTTCCGTCGATGCTGACTTTGCGCAAATCGGACATGGCAGGCCGCCCCTTTCCTCGCGTCGGACGCATGCCCCCCTGTGGAGGCTGCGATCGAGGGGGGTTCTAGCGCGGCTCGCCCGGTGATGCCAGACGCATCCTCGTGCCGGATCGGGGAAATTTCCCTCCCCAGTCGTTTGCGGGCTGCGGCACGCGCGCGCAGCCCCGCAAGGTTTACTGAAGCAAGGTGCCGATCCGGCTGCCTGCGGCCATCTCGCGGCGGCCCACCTCGCAATAGGTTTCCCATTCGCCCTCGACGCCGCCCTTTTCACGCAGCAGCGCCCGGGCCTCGGCCTCGAGCTTCTTCTTTTCGGCCTTGTCGTCGATGAAGGCGCTGATCTGCGTGCGCGAATAGCCCAGTTCAAGCGCGTGGCTGCGTAGCGAGTTGAGATAACCGATGCCGGTCAGCCAGCGCGAGTCGAGGCTGTCGCATTTGCGGCCGATCTCGTAGGCGATCGCGGTCGAGATCAGCCCGTCGCGGATCTTGGCATTATCGCGCAAGGCCGGCAGCGCCGCCGTGGCCCCGGCGGCGATGGTGAAGCCGAGGATCAGCGCGGCCGTGCGGGCGAAATGGGATTTGGTCATGAGTGGTCTCTCCTATCGGGCCGGTTCGGAGGGCTGCTCATGTCCACCGCCGGCGCTTCTGGCCAAGACCTTGGCCTCGAACGGCCGATATTCAATATCACGCTGTGGAGAGGGTGCGTGGGGCGGCGGATCGCCGCCCGGCGGTCAGGCGTCGTGCCCACCCTCGGCCATCTCGGCCTCCTCGCGCTTCAACTGCGCCGCGCTCTCACCCTTGGCATGGGCGAGGCGCCTTTCCACCCATGGAACGGCGACATAGGAGATGAGCGGCACCGTGAAGGCGGTGGAGATCAGGATCTCCAGCCAGAGTGGCACACCGGGCGCCAGCCACGAGAACAGGTAGCTCGAAATCAAGACCGCCGGATAGACCGCGAGCCAGACGCCGAAGTTCTTCAGCGCCTGGTCGCGCCAGGTCACGCGGCCCCGAATGCGGCCGCCTTCGCTCACTGAGCCGCGACCGCCGCCGCAACGCCGCGACCGCGGATGCGGTCCTCGATCTCGTCGCGGAAATTGCGGATCAGGCCCTGGATCGGCCATGCGGCCGCGTCGCCAAGCGCACAGATCGTGTGACCCTCGACCTGCTTGGTCACGTCAAGCAGCATCTCGATCTCCTCGATCGCCGCGTCACCGCGCACCATCCGCTCGAGCACTCGCATCATCCAGCCGGTCCCTTCGCGGCAGGGCGTGCACTGCCCACAGCTTTCGTGCTTGTAGAACTTCGACAGCCGCCAGATCGCCTTCACCATGTCGGTCGACTGATCCATGACGATGACGGCCGCGGTGCCAAGGCCAGAGCGCTGCTCGCGCAGCCAGTCGAAATCCATGATCGCGTCTTCCATGGTCTCTGCGCGCAGCACCGGCACCGAGGAGCCGCCCGGTATTACCCCCTTGAGGTTCTTCCAGCCGCCGCGGATGCCGCCGCAATGCTTGTCGATCAGCTCCTTGAAGGAGATCGACATCTCTTCCTCGACGACACAGGGCTTGTTGACGTGGCCCGAGATCGCGAAAAGCTTGGTCCCGGTGTTGTTCGGACGCCCGAAGCCGGCGAACCATTCCGGCCCCCGACGCAGGATCGTCGGCGCGACGGCGATGGATTCGACGTTGTTCACCGTGGTCGGGCAGCCGTAGAGCCCTGCGCCCGCCGGGAAGGGCGGCTTCATCCGGGGCATGCCCTTCTTGCCTTCAAGGCTTTCGAGCAGCGCGGTTTCCTCGCCGCAGATGTAAGCGCCCGCGCCATGATGCAGGTAGAGGTCGAAATCCCAGCCCGAACCGGCGGCGTTGCGGCCCAGAAGGCCCGCGCCATAGCATTCGTCGATCGCCTGCTGCAGCGCCTCGCGCTCGCGGATGTATTCGCCCCGCAGATAGATATAGCTCGCATGCGCGTTCATCGCGAAGGAAGCGATCAGGCAGCCCTCGATCAGGGTATGCGGATCATGGCGCATGATCTCGCGGTCCTTGCAGGTGCCGGGTTCGGATTCGTCGGCGTTGACCACGAGATAGGACGGACGACCGTCGCTCTCCTTGGGCATGAAGGACCATTTCAGGCCGGTCGGAAAACCCGCGCCGCCGCGGCCGCGCAGCCCCGACGCCTTCATCTGTTCGACGATCCAGTCGCGGCCCTTCTTGATGATGTCGCCGGTGCCGTCCCAATGGCCACGGGATTGCGCGCCCTTCAGCGTGCGGTCGTGCATCCCGTAGATGTTGGTGAAAATGCGGTCCTGATCCTTGAGCATCGGCTCACCTTTCGTCGTCCCGACGCGCGCGCCAGGTTTGATATGTCATCCACAATCCCATGACGAACCCGGCAAGGGCCATCAGGTCGAACAATCCACGCCAGCGCATCGGCAGGTCGAGCGCATTGCCGGCAAACACCGCGATCACCCAGAACACACCCGTCCCGGCGAGCACAAGCGCCGCCTTGCGCCCCGCCGCGCCGCTCATGCCCCGTCCGTCAGCTCTCTGGCTTGGCCGATCCAGTCGTCACGCAGCACGCGGCCCTTGAAGCCCTCGAGGTGATCGTCGATCCATGCCGCCTCGCCCTCGGACCAGGCCGCGATCTGCGACAGGTGCCAGACGCCAAGCCGATTGAGCTGATCTTCGAGCTTCGGGCCGACGCCGCGCAGCCGCTTGAGATCGTCGGCATCGCCATGCGGCGCGTCGAGAAGCTCGGGCTTCCTGCGCAGATCGGCGGCCACCCCGTCCGGCATGTCCGGCGTCACGGCCTCGTCCTCGGCCGCCTCACGATCAAGCGCCTCGGCTTGCGAGACCTCTTCGCCGAGATCGCCCTCCGAGCTATTGCCATCATCGGCGTCGAGCACGGCCGTGTCATTCACTTTCCCGGCGTCGCGTGTCTCGGCCATGGCGTTCGGCGGCTCGCTTTGGGTTTCCCGGCCACCTGCCTCGGCCACAGCAGCGCCGGAAGCAGGCTCCATCGGGGTCTCGGACGCAGCTTCGGTTTCGGACGTCGTGGCCGTATCCATGTCCGCGACCTGTCCCTGCTCCGGACGGCCGTTCTTGGCGGGGGATGCGGGGGCGACCTCGTCAGATGCCTCCGCGTCGCGGCAGACCAGTGCCAGAAGCAGCAATGCCGAGGCCACCGCCAGCAGCGCCGCGATCAGCAGCGACGAGAACCAGCCGCGGTCGCCGAGCGCCAGCAGGATCCACAACACGACCCCACCGGCGATCGCGCCGCCGATGCTCATCATCCGACAATTTCCGCCGATGCCGTTCATGCCGTGTCCTCCGAATAGCCCAAGCAATGCGCCCCGCCCTTCTTATTAGGACGGATCGCCGCCGAATCAAACGGATGCGCGGACCGGGCGGGTCCGCGCATCCGTTGCGTGCCTGTCGAGGCCGCAGTCGCCATCACGTGTCGGTCGGCTTCTTCGGGGTCTTGCCGCTTTCGGCGGTGCCGCCCGGTTTCTGGGTCTTGGGAGCGTTGTAAACGCCACCCGGGGCGGCCGGATCGGCGGTGCCGACACGGTCTTCCGTGCTGTCATCCGCATCGGTATCGGGCGCTATCGGCCTGCCACCTTCGGGGGCCTCGTTGCCGACCGTCGCGTCCTGCGGTTCATCGGCCGGAAAGTCGGCCGAGACGGGCTTGGCCGCACTCGAGGCCGGGGCCTCCTGCTCGGTCACGCCGGACGCGTCGGCGCTGCGACCCTTGGCGGGGGTGGGCTCATCAGGATCGGCCTTGCCCTCGGCCACGTGATCGTCCTGACGCTGCCACGGCGTGGTCAGCGGCACCTCGGTGCCGTCGATCCGCTTGATAGTGTCACCGATCTTCACCGCCAGCGCCACGGCAGCGTTGTGCGGATCGCGGTCCTGCGCGCCGTCGGCGAGCGAGGTCAGGTTGTCGATCGGCTCGGCGGCATAGCGGCCGTTCTGCGGACCCGGGGTCGGCACACGGCCCGCCGCCATCTCGTCGATGATCTCGGACAGCCGTTCGGTGGTCAGATCCTCGTAGTAGTCCTTGCCGATCTGGGCCATCGGCGCGTTGGCGCAGGCGCCGAGGCACTCGACCTCCTCCCACGAGAACTTGCCATCCGCCGAGATCTCGTGCGGCTTCTTGGCAATCTTCTCCTGACAAACCTTCATCAGGTCCTCGGAGCCGCACAGCATGCACGACAGCGTGCCGCAGACCTGGATGTGGGCCACCGAGCCCACGGGCTGCAACTGGAACATGAAGTAGAAGGTCGCGACCTCAAGCGCCCGGATATAGGCAAGATCGAGCATTCTCGCGACCTCCTCGATCGCGGGACGCGAGAGCCAGCCTTCCTGCTCCTGGGCACGCCACAGCAGCGGGATGATCGCGCTGGCCTGACGCCCCTCGGGGTACTTCGTGATCTGCGCCTCGGCCCAAGCCTGGTTGGCCGGGGTGAAGGCGAAGCTCTCGGGCTGGTCGGGGTGAAGTCTGCGCAGCATTCGCTCGATCCGGTGTTCTGGGCGCCCCCCATTCTGCGGGCGGCGCGTGTCATGTCAGGAAGGGCGCGGGCCCTCAGATGCAGTTGTTGGTCAGCACCCGGATGGTGCCGTCATCGGTGACCTCGGCACGGCCCTGAGCAGTGAGCTGTGGCCCCAGCTCCAGAAGCTGCTGCTGGGTCAGGTTCGCGCTGAGAAGGACTTGGCCCACATTGTCCGCGGTGATCGCGCAGCCCTGCGCCTCGATCGCAGCGACCAGCCGGTCGGCCGGGGCCGCCTGCGGCGCGCGGGCGGCGACAGAGGTCGCCCCGAAGCTGCCGACCCGCCCCTGCGCGCCGACGCCGCCGATCTGTGCGCCCGCCGTGCAGGCCCCGAGCGCGCCGAGCGCCACAAGAGCCATCGTCATCCGCATCGCCGTCATCTCGATCGTTCCCGCCTTGTGTGTCACCGGGGCACGCGGCACCGGCCTGTTGTCCGTATTGCCCGCCTCAGCGGTCGACCTCACCAAACACGATGTCCATCGTGCCGATGATCGCCGCCACGTCCGCAAGCTGGTGGCCCGAGGCGACGTGGTCCATCGCCTGCAGGTGCAGATAGCCCGGCGCGCGCAGCTTGGCGCGGTAGGGTTTGTTCGACCCGTCGGCCACGAGATAGACGCCGAACTCGCCCTTGGGCGCCTCGACGGCGGCATAGACTTCGCCCGCGGGCACGTGGAAGCCCTCGGTGTAGAGCTTGAAGTGATGGATAAGCGCTTCCATCGAGGTCTTCATGTCGGATCGCGTCGGCGGCGTGACCTTGCCGCGGGCGAGGACGTCGCCCTTTTCGACGCGCAGCTTCTCGCAGGCCTGACGGATGATCTTGGTGCTCTCGCGCATCTCGGCCATGCGGACGAGATAGCGGTCGTAGCAGTCGCCGTTCTTGCCGACCGGGATCTGGAAGTCGAACTCGTCATAGCATTCGTAGGGCTGTGCGCGACGCAGATCCCAGGCAAGGCCCGAGCCGCGCACCATGACGCCGGAGAAACCCCAGTCCTGAATTTCCTGCTCGCTCACCACGCCGATATCGGCATTGCGCTGCTTGAAGATGCGATTCTCGGTCAGCAGCCCGTCGATATCCTCGAGAAAGGCCGGGAAGCTCTCGGCCCAGGCGTCGATGTCCTCGATCAGATCGGGGGGCAGGTCCTGATGCACGCCGCCGGGCCGGAAATAGGCCGCGTGCAGACGCGCGCCCGAGGCCCGCTCGTAGAACACCATGAGCTTTTCGCGCTGCTCAAAGCCCCAAAGCGGCGGGGTAAGCGCGCCGACGTCCATCGCCTGTGTGGTGACGTTCAGCAGGTGCGACAGGATGCGGCCGATTTCGGAGAAGAGCACCCGGATCAGCGAAGCGCGGCGCGGCACCGGGGTGCCGGTAAGACGCTCGATAGCGAGGCACCAGGCATGCTCCTGATTCATCGGCGCCACGTAATCGAGGCGATCGAAATAGGGCAGGTTCTGCAGGTAGGTGCGGCTTTCCATCAGCTTTTCGGTGCCACGATGCAGCAAGCCGATATGCGGATCGCAGCGCTCGACGATCTCGCCGTCGAGCTCGAGCACGAGACGCAGCACGCCGTGCGCCGCCGGATGCTGCGGTCCGAAGTTGATGTTGAAGTTGCGGATCTTCTGCTCGCCGGTCTTCGTATCCTCGAAGCCCTTGGCGTTGATGGTCGAGCCGTCCATGACTTACCCCTTCGCGCCCGCGTCGCCGGCCTTGTCGTCGCCGGGAAGCACGTATTGCGCCCCTTCCCAGGGGCTCATGAAATCGAACTGCCGGTATTCCTGCACGAGCTTCACGGGCTCGTAGACCACCCGCTTCTGCACCTCGTCGAAGCGCACCTCGGTATAGCCCGTGGTCGGGAAGTCCTTGCGCAGCGGAAAGCCGCGGAAGCCGTAATCGGTGAGAATGCGGCGCAGGTCCGGATGGCCGGTGAAGATGATGCCGAACATGTCGAACACCTCGCGCTCGAACCAGTTGGACGAGGGGTGGAGCTCGATGATCGAGGGCACCATCTCGTCCTCGCGGACCTCGGCACGGATGCGGATGCGGTGGTTCTGGTACATCGACAGGAAGTGGTAGACCACGTCGAAGCGCTTGTCGCGGCCCGGGTAGTCGACCGCGGTGATGTCGATCAAAGTCGAGAAACGGCAGGTCGGATCGGTCTTGAGAAGCTCGACGAAGCCGGGGATCGCCTCGGGCGTGACGGTGACGGTGAGTTCGCCGAAGGCGATCTCCCAGCCGGTCACGCAGTCGGGGCGCTTGGCTTCGAGATGCGCGCCCAGGTCGTTCAGTGCCTCGCTCATGGCGATTCCCCCGAAAAAGATGTCTTGGCGGTCCGGTCCGGCCCGCCGGTGCCTCAGCGGACGATCGTGCCGGTGCGGCGGATCTTGCGCTGGAGCTGCAGGATTCCGTAGAGCAGCGCCTCGGCGGTCGGCGGGCAGCCCGGGACATAGACGTCCACGGGCACGATCCGGTCGCAGCCGCGCACCACCGAGTAGCTGTAGTGGTAGTAGCCGCCGCCATTGGCGCAGGAGCCCATCGAGATCACATAGCGCGGCTCGGGCATCTGGTCGTAAACCTTGCGCAGCGCCGGCGCCATCTTGTTGGTCAGCGTGCCGGCGACGATCATCAGGTCGGACTGGCGCGGAGAGGCGCGCGGCGCGGTGCCGAACCGCTCAAGGTCGTAGCGCGGCATCGAGGAGTGCATCATCTCCACGGCGCAGCAGGCCAGACCGAAAGTCATCCAGTGCAGGCTGCCGGTGCGCGCCCAGTTGATCATATCCGCGGTCGAGGTGACGAGAAAGCCCTTGTCGCTCAGTTCGCGGTTAAGGTTCTGCGTGGCGACCTCGCGGTCGGCCCCCGCGGTGTTGGCGCCGGTCATCACTCCCATTCGAGAGCTCCCTTCTTCCATTCGTAGGCGAAACCGATGGTCAGCACGCCGAGGAACACCATCATCGACCAGAAGGCCATCATCGACACCTCGCCGAAGGCCACGGCCCACGGAAAGAGGAACGCCACTTCGAGGTCGAAGATGATGAACAGGATCGACACGAGGTAGAACCGGACGTCGAACTTCATCCGCGCATCGTCGAAGGCGTTGAAGCCGCATTCATAGGCCGAGACCTTCTCGGGATCGGGCCTGCGCACGGCAAGCACGACGGCCGCCAAGATCAGGATTGCGCCCAGCGCGATGGCAAGGCCGAGAAAGATCAGGATCGGAAGGTATTCCGCAAGAAGCAGTTCCACGTCGGGTCCTTTCACGCGGGAGCTGTCGGTCGTTGCGCGATCCATAAACCCCGGTCAGGGAAGGGTCAACCGAGCCAGAGACCCTCGGGATGCGTCGGATGCGCGCAACGGCGTCAATCTCCGACCGGATCCTCGCGCAACTCATGCTTCACCTGTTCGAGCTCACGGTCGAGGAAGAACGAGATCAGCGAGCGGATGACAACCAGAAGGCCAAGGAACACCAGATCGGCGAATGCGAGGCTGAGGGCCGTATGGATGATGTCCGACACGATGAAGAGTTCGAGCCCGGCAAGGATGTAGCGCCCCAGTTCGATCCGCTCGGTATTGGTGCCGCGCACGCGCGCCTTGGCATTGCGGCGCGTCTCGGCATGCACCACACCCGCGATGAAGCGCAGAGCCCCGACCAGAAGCAACGCGATGGCGAAAAGATCGATCAGCGCCGCGACCCATTCGAGCCCCCCGACCAGCCAGCCGAGATGCTCGTGCAGAACGCCGGCTTCCGCCCCGAATTCCCAGATCGATCCCATCATGGCCTCCTGTTGCGTCGGGGCCTTCATCTGGGCCGTTCGGGCCACAGGTCAACCGGTGGGAACCCTCGAGGCACGAGCGCGTTGGCGGCGCATGACACATCCCCTCCGCCTTGCCGCGCTCGCTCTCGCCCTCTTACCTGCCACCTTGCATGCCGAAGTCGTCGGCAAGGTCGGGGTCGACTGGGTCGGCAACGACGTCCTCGTCGAGGCGATTCCCGACCCCAAAGTCGAAGGGGTGACCTGCCACATCGCCTATTTCGAGCGGTCGGTGATCGACCGTCTGAGCCAAGGCAACTGGTTCGAGGACCCGTCCAACGCCTCGATCGATTGTCGTCAGACCGGCCCGATCGCCCTGGGCAACATCGACCGCTCGCGCGATGGCGAATCCGTGTTCCGCGAAAGCCGTTCGATCATCCTCAAATCGCTCCGGATCACCCGGATCTACGATGAGCAGAACCAAGTGCTGATCTACCTCGCCCATGGCAGCGAACTGACGCAAGGCTCGGCCAAGATGTCCCTCTCGACGATTCCACTCTACGATACCGGCGCAGCGCAATAAGGATACGTTGATCTCTGCGGGCCGCAGAGTATTTGCAGTGAAAAGTCGCACAGTTGTCAGGACTGAGTGGCACACCTTGCCCATTGGCTTGAGTGCTCGACATGGGCGGGCTGGGGGGCGGTCAGCCCAACGCCTGCACCGCCGCCACCAGTTCGTCATAATGGCCGATCAGCGCTTCGGGGTGCAGATCGGCCGTGCGATGTCCGTTGGGACCGAACCGCACGAGGATCGACGGCACGCCCGCCGCCCGCGCGGTGATCCTGTCGGTCTCGGTGTCGCCCACCAACACGCAATAGGCCGGATCGCCCCCTGCCCGGCGCACTGTCTCGCGCAGGCATTCGGGATCGGGCTTGCGCATCCTAAGTGTGTCCGCCCCGATCAGACACACGAAATGCTCCCGCACGCCGAGACGCGAAAGCAGCTTTTCGGCCAACGCCTCGGGCTTGTTGGTACAAATGGCCACCGGATGGCCAAGCCGCTTCAACTCGGCGATCGCCTTCATCGCGCCGGGGAACAGCGTCGAATGCCGGTCGATTTCTTCTTCATAATAGGCAAGTAAGCGCGGGTATTGCCGATCGACCTCCGCCTCATCAACCTCCCCCACCCGGCTCAGCCCGAGGCGCAGCATGGCGCGCGCACCATGCATGGCCGTGGCCGCGTCCTCTTGCGGGTCGAGCAGCGCCCCAAGCCCGATATCCCTGAAACAGCGGTTGGCTGCGGCGATTAGATCGCCGCTGGTCTCGGCCAAGGTACCGTCGAGGTCGAAGATCACGGCGCGCATGGGCGGTTCTCCTGTAACGAAGCGAAGCGGGAAGTGATGCCGCCAGCGGGCGGTCGGGCTTGTGCCTCTAGATGCGGCTAGTAGAAGTCAGATCAAGCAACAAGAGGGGCAGCAATGGGCACGGCATTGATCGTCCTGGCCGCAGGCCGGGGCACGCGGATGAATTCGGACCTGCCGAAGGTCCTGCACGAAATCGGCCAGTCGCCGCTTTTGCATCATGCGATGGCGGTGGGCATGGCGCTCGAACCTGAGCGTATGATCGTCGTTGCGGGGCACGGCGCCGAAGCGGTGGAACGCGCGGCGACGGCGTATGACGAGGGCATCGTCACGGTCCGGCAGGCGACGCAGGAGGGCACCGGCCACGCCGTGCAACAAGCCCGCCCGGCGCTCGACGGCTTCTCGGGCGACGCGATCGTGCTCTATGGCGACACCCCCTTCATCCGGCCCGACACGCTCGAGGCGATGCTGGCCGCACGCGCCCGCGCCGATGTCGTCGTTCTGGGCTTCGAGGCTGCCGATCCGGGCCGCTATGGCCGATTGGTGACAACGGGCGACAGCCTTGAGCGGATCGTTGAGTTCAAGGATGCCGATGAAGCCACACGCAGCGTCACCCTATGCAATTCCGGCGTGATCGCAGCCGATTGCGAGACGCTGTTCACCCTTCTGGACCGCGTGACCAACGACAACGCCTCTGCGGAATACTACCTCACGGACATCGTCGGCCTCGCCCGCGACGCCGGGCTGAGCGCGGAGGTCGTGCGCTGCGACGAGGCCGAAACGCTCGGCATCAACACCCGCGCCGAGCTGGCCGCCGCCGAGGCCGCGTTTCAAAGGCGCGTTCGCGCCGAGGCGATGGAGGACGGGGTGACCCTGCTCGCACCCGAGACCGTGACCTTCGCCCGCGATACGGTGGTGGGCCGCGACACGGTGATCGAACCCAACGTGGTGTTCGGCCCCGGCGTGACGGTGGAGAGCGGCGCAAGGATCCGCGCCTTTTCACATCTGGAGGGCTGTCACGTCTCGCGCGGGGCCATTGTCGGCCCCTTCGCCCGGCTTCGCCCCGGTGCCGAGCTGGCCGAAGACGTGCATGTCGGTAACTTCGTCGAGATCAAGAACGCGCAGATCGGCACCGGGGCCAAGGTCAACCACCTGACATATCTGGGCGATGCCGATATCGGCGCGGGCACCAATGTCGGCGCGGGCACCATCACCTGCAATTACGACGGCGTGTTCAAACATCGCACCACCGTGGGGCGTGATGTTTTCATCGGCTCGAACACCATGCTGGTGGCGCCGGTAACGCTTGGCGACAACGCCATGACCGCAACCGGCACGGTGGTGACGCATAACGTCCCGTCGGGCGACATGGCCGTGGGGCGTGGGAAACAGACCAACAAGCCGGGCTTCGCGACCCGTTTCTTCGACAAGCTGCGCGCCGCCAAGGCCGCCAAGACTAAGGACAACTGAGATGTGCGGAATCGTAGGCGTATTAGGAACACACGAGGCTGCGCCGCTTCTCGTCGAAGCGCTGGGACGGCTCGAATATCGCGGCTATGACAGCGCTGGCATCGCCACGGTAAGCGAGGGCCGTCTCGACCGCCGCCGCGCGGTGGGCAAGCTAGTGAACCTCTCGGACCGACTGGTGCATGAGCCGCTGCGCGGTCTTTCGGGCATCGGCCACACCCGCTGGGCCACCCATGGTGCGCCGACCGAGGCCAATGCCCATCCCCATGCCGGCGCGCGCGTCGCCGTGGTTCACAATGGCATCATCGAGAACTTCCGCGAGCTGCGCACGGAGTTGGCCGCCGAAGGCATCGGCACCCGCACCGACACCGACACCGAGACCGTGGCGCTGATCTGCCAACTGCATCTCGATCGCGGCATGCCGCCGCGCGAGGCGGCCGCCGCCACGATCGCGCGGCTGGAAGGCGCCTATGCGCTGTGCTTCCTGTTCGAGGAAGAGCCCGACCTGCTCATCGCCGCGCGCAAGGGCAGCCCGCTGGCCATCGGCCATGGCGAGGGCGAGATGTTCGTCGGCTCGGACGCGATCGCGCTTGGCAACCTGACCGACCGGATCACCTATCTTGACGAGGGTGACCGCGCCGAGGTGACCCGCGCCGGCGTTATGATCTTCGACGCCGAGGGCCGCGAGGTGTCGCGCGCCGAAAAGCGCATCGCGCAGGCGGCCGCGCAGGTCGATAAGGCCGGACACAAGCACTTCATGGCCAAGGAGATCGCCGAGCAGCCGCGCGTGCTGGCCGAGGCGCTGAAGCACTACCTGACGCCAGAGGACGCGATCACCCTGCCGGAGCCTGGCATCGATTTCACTGCCATCGACCGGCTGACGCTAGTGGCCTGCGGCACGGCCTTCTACGCCTGCAATGTCGCGAAATACTGGTTCGAACAGGTCGCGCGCCTGCCCGTCGAGATCGACGTTGCCTCGGAGTATCGCTACCGCGAGCCCCCGGTCCCGGCGCGCACGGCGGCGCTTTTCGTCAGCCAGTCGGGCGAAACCGCCGACACGTTGGCGGCGCTGCGCTATGCCAAGGGCAAGGCCTCCAGCATCCTGTCGGTGGTGAACGTTACCGAAAGCTCGATCGCGCGTGACAGCGATCTCGCGCTGCCGATCCTCGCCGGCGCCGAGATCGGCGTGGCTTCGACCAAGGCCTTTACCTGCCAGCTGCTGGTGCTCGGCGCGCTGGCGCTCGAGGCGGCACGGCAGCGCGGCACACTCGATGACGCGACCTTGGCCGCCCATGTGCAGGGCCTGCGCGAGTTGCCCGGCCTGATCCATCAGGGCCTCACCATCGAGGCCGAATGCCAGCGCGTCGCGCGCGGTCTCGCGGAGGCACGCGACATCCTGTTTCTGGGCCGGGGGCGGATGTATCCCCTTGCCCTTGAAGGCGCGCTGAAGCTCAAGGAAATCAGCTACATCCACGCCGAAGCTTATGCCTCAGGCGAGCTCAAGCATGGCCCCATCGCACTGGTGGACGAGCATGTGCCAGTGATCGTCATGGCGCCGCATGACGAGCTGTTCGACAAGACCGTGTCGAACATGCAGGAAGTGATGGCACGTGGTGGAAAGGTTCTGCTGATCACCGACAGCAAGGGCGCGCGGATCGCTGGAGAAGGGGCATGGGAAGTGATCACCCTGCCCGAGATCGACCCGCTCTGGGCGCCGATCCTCTACGCAGTCCCCGCGCAACTGCTCGCCTATCATACGGCGGTGGCCAAGGGCACCGATGTCGACCAGCCCCGTAACCTCGCCAAATCCGTCACCGTCGAGTGACATGAAAAAGGGGGCGCAAGGCCCCCTTTTTCTGCAAGTTGCGAGACTCCGACGCCGCCCTCTCAGCCGCGATAGACCGTCAGCTCCGGCAGATCGGTCAACGGCACTTCGAGAAGGCGCATCGCGGGCAGGCTGATCTCGCTGCCGGACCCGGATGCCCCGCCCGAGGGCCGCAGTTCCAGCTTCACCGATTTGCCGTTCGCGGCCTCGACCCGGCCTTGGGCCACGCTGCTCACCAGCGGCGTCTCGATCCACAACCCCGGATCGGCGGGAGACCCCAGCGATGCGACGGTCGTGCCGAGCCTTTGCTCGCCCACGGGTTCGGGTGCCGCGGTGGCGGCGTCGCGCTGTTCGGGCGTGGTGGTGTCGAGCGCCTCGGCGCTGGCCGCACCCGAGGGCGGCGGCGGTGCGGGCTGCGCCACCGGCTGCGGGGCGGGCGTCGGTGCGGCGGCAGCCGGTGCTTCGACCGGAGCACTGGCGGGTTGCAGCTCGGCGCAGCCGGCCAGAAGGCCGAGCGCGGTAAGGGCGGAGGGGAGCATGAGGCGTTTCATGCTCGCAAGGATAGCGGCACCTTCCGTCCGGACAAGGGCGCGCACAAGCGCGATCACCTGCAGTTTGCTTGCCAACGCCCCCCCTCGCACCTACCTTGCGGCCATGACAATCGCACCCGTTCCGCCCCCCGCAGCCCCTCTGATCGACCCCTTTGCACGGGCGATCCGCTACCTGCGGGTCTCGGTCACGGATCGCTGCGACTTTCGCTGCGTCTACTGCATGTCGGAAAAGATGCAGTTCCTCCCCAAGAAGGAGCTGCTGACGCTCGAGGAGTTGGACCGGCTCTGCTCGGCCTTCATCCGACTTGGCGTCGAAAAACTGCGCATCACCGGGGGCGAGCCCTTGGTGCGGCGCAACATCATGGAATTTTTCAGGGCCATGACGCGGCATCTCGAGAGCGGCGCGCTCAAGGAGCTGACGCTGACCACCAATGGCAGCCAACTCGGCAAGTATGCCGAGGAGCTTTTCGCGGCAGGAGTGCGTCGGATCAACGTTTCGCTCGACACGCTTGACGAGGACAAGTTCGCCCGCGTCACCCGCTGGGGCCGCCTGCCGCAGGTGCTTGATGGCATCGACGCGGCGCTGGCCGCCGGGCTCAAGGTCAAGATCAACACGGTGGCGCTCAAGGGCTTCAACGAGGACGAGCTGTTTACCCTGACCGAGTTCTGCGCCGCGCGCGGCATGGACCTGACGTTCATCGAGGTCATGCCGATGGGCGACATCGGCAACGAGGACCGAATCGGCCAGTACTGGAACCTGCGCGAGTTGCGCGACGTGCTGGGCGAGCGCTATTCACTGCACGATCTGCCAGACCGCACCGGTGGCCCCGCGCGCTATGTCATGCTTGGCGAGACACGCCAGCGCGTGGGCTTCATCACCCCGATGAGCCATAATTTCTGCGAAAGCTGCAACCGGGTGCGTGTCACCTGCACCGGCGAGATCTACACCTGTCTCGGGCAGGAGGGTCATTCGGACCTGCGTGGGCCACTGCGCGCCAGCGAAGGCGACGCGGGGCTGGAGCGCGCAATCCGCGCCGCGATCGCGCTCAAGCCCAAGGGGCATGATTTCGATTATGACCGGCAGGAGGTCTCGGGCCGGGTCAGCCGTCACATGAGCCACACCGGGGGATGAGCGACGCCCCTTGGGCGCTCCGGCTCTGGCTCGGCGGATCTCGGGCGCTGCCCCGCATCGCCGAAATCACCCTCGCACGCCGTGTGCATCGCGCTCAGAACTCTGCCCCCGCCCGTCTTGGCGAACGCCTGGGCCGCGCCACGATCGAGCGGCCCGAAGGCATTCTTGTCTGGATCAACGCGGCGTCGGTCGGCGAAGTAGCCTCGATCGCGGATCTGGCGCGTGACCTGATGACCGAAGGGCATCGCGTTCTTGTCACCACCACCACGACCACGGGCGGATCGCGGGCGCGACAGATCGAGGAGGCGCTCCATCAATACCAGCCGCTCGATACGGCCCGCGCGGTGCGGCGCTTCCTCGATCACTGGCGTCCCGATCTGGCCTGTTTCGTCGAGGGTGATCTCTGGCCCCGCCTTCTGGCCGAAGCCTCAAGGCGCCATGTCCCGCTCGCATTGCTCAACGCCCGCCCCTCGCGCTCGCGCAGCCGTGCCCCCAGGCTCAGCGCGGCGCTGTTGTCGTGCTTTGACCTCGTGACGGCGCAGACCGACGCGGTGCGGTCCGAGATCACGAGCCTCGGCGTGCTCGCCGACCGCGTGCTCGTCCCCGGCGATCTGAAATCCGCCGCAGCCCCCCTCCCCGCCGACCCGCAGCGCCTTGCGGATCTGCGCTCCGAGTTCGAGGGCGCGCCGCTCTGGGCCGCCGTATCGACCCATGCCGAGGACGAGGCCGCGGTAATCGCGGCGCACCTGGCGGCGAGGGTGCGGCATCCCGGGCTGCGGCTGATCCTCGCGCCGCGCCACCCCGATCGGGCCGAGGCGGTAGCGAAGTCCTTGGCAGAGGCGGGGCTGACATTTGCCCGAGGCGGCATGCCCGGTCGGGCCGAGGTCTGGCTCGTCGACCGACTTGGCGAAACCGGGCTGGTCTATCGTCTGGTGCCGCTGGTGTTCTTGGGGGGCTCCCTTGGTCCGCAGGGCGGTCACAACCCTTGGGAGGCAGCCGTGCTGGGCGTGGCACTGTTGCACGGCCCGCGCGTGTCCAACGCCGCGCAGGCCCACGCCACGCTCGACGCGGCAGGGGCCGCGCGCGCGGTGCCGGAGGCATCGTCGCTCGGCGCGGCGGTGGGCGACCTGATCGACTCGGAAGAACTTGCGCTGATGGGTGCGGCGGCGGCGCAGGTCATGGCGGATCGCGGACAGGCCCGACCCCGCACGCTGGCCGCGTTGCGCGGGCTGATCGGAGCGAGGCTTGCGCCTGAACGCGCGATACCCGAGACAGCGCCATGACCCTGCGCGCCGTGATCCTCAACGACACCTCTTCGCGTTACCATCATGGCTGTTCGCGGGTGATGCGGCTGCTGGTGGCGGGATTGGAACGTCACGGGCTCACCATCACCGCCCGCAGCCCGGCGCGGCACGACTGGGCCGGGGATGACGGGCTCCTGAGCGCTATGCGCGCCGCGGACGTCATTGTCGTCAATGGCGAAGGCACGCTGCATCATGGCCGCCCGGCGGGGGCGCGGCTCCTTGCCGTGGCGCAGCATGCGGCGCGCGCAGACACACCGCTCGCGCTCGTCAACGCGCTCTGGCAGGACAACCCGGAGGAATGGTCGAAGCCTCTGGCCAAGTTCGACCTGATCGCCGCACGAGACAACGTCAGCGCCGAGGACATGGCTCATACCACGAGGGCTGAGGTACGCTGGCTACCCGACCTGTCGCTCTCCGCCCCTGCCGAGATCACGCCCGGTCCGCGCCGGGGCGTCATCATCGGCGACAGCGTGAAGCCCGGCCCGCGCCGGGTGCTGGGCCGCGCCGCGCGACGGTATCGCGACGCAAGGCTGGTGCCGACCAAGACGCTGGGCGGCCGGCTCTGGCGGTTCGCCCCGACCCGTGCCGCGCTGGCGGCGGCTTGGTTCGGCGGGCTTGGACTGCCGCCACTGGACATGCCCGGCGACGAGGCCGCCTATCTCGACCGGATCGCCCGCGCCGACCTGCATATCACGGGGCGGTTCCATGCGGTGTGCCTGTCGATGCTGACCGAGACGCCGTTTCTGGCGCTGGGCTCCAACGCGTCGAAGATCGAACGGCTGCTGGCGGATGCCGGGCTTGGACAGGCGCGGCTGCTCGGGGCCGAGGCACTGGCCCACCCTCCCGAAGCGGCCCCGTTCAGCACCGGGGAACTGGATGCGATCCGAAGCTTCCGAGAGCGGGCTCAGCGCCAAGCCGAGGCGCTGTTCGCAGATATCGCGGCACTTGCCCGGAGGGAGCCATGAACAGGATCGCCTTCGAGATCGCCAAGCGGCGCGGCGACGAAGCTCGATTGTCGCAGCTTGGTCTGCCCGAGCCGGACCTCTTGTCCCGGCTCGCGGGTCGCCACGTGGCTCTGGTCGGCAATGCGCGCTCGCTGACAGACAAGGCGCAGGGCACAGAGATCGACGCCGCCGAGATCGTCATAAGGCTCAACACCGCACCAATGCCGAGCCCGGTCTCGCACGGACGCCGCACCGATTGGCTTGCCATGTCGATCGCGGTGCCCGCCCCCGTGATTTCGGCTCTGGCGCCCGAACTGCTCCTGTGGATGACGCCCAAGCGAAAGCGCCTGCCATGGCGGGTGGCCTGCATCCCGGGCTTCGCGCTGCTACCTGCGGCCCATGCGGCGATCCTGCATCATGATCTGGGGGCACGACCCACCACAGGCATGCTCGCTATCGATCTGCTCACGCGCTCGGATCTCGCTTCGGCGAGGCTCTACGGGTTCGATTTCTTTGCGTCGAAATCGCTGTCGGGTGGTCGCGCCGCCACTGATGTGCCGCATGACTTTGCAGCAGAGCACGACCGGGTCGCAGGACTTATGGCCACCGACCCGCGCTTTTCACTGACCTGAGGTCAGGCCGCCGGCATCCGGCGCTCGACGATGCCCGCCCACCACGAACAACCCGCCGGGATCGCGTCGTCGGAGAAGTCGTACTCGGGATGGTGCACCGAAGCCGTGTCGCCGTTGCCGACGAGGATATAGGCACCGGGGCGTTCTTCGAGCATGTAGGCGAAATCCTCTCCCCCCATGACAAGCGGCGCCTCGGCGCAATCGCCCGAAACCTCGCGCGCCACTTGTATCGCGAAATCGGTCTCAGCCTCATGGTTGATCATCACCGGGTAGCCCTTGATGTAGTTGACCTTGGCCTCGGCGCCGTAGGCCCGCGCCGTGGTCTCGGCGATGGCGGTCAGCCGCTCCTGCCCCAGCTTACGCAGTTCCGGCGACATGGTGCGCACGGTGCCCTTCATCTGCACCCGCTGGGCGATCACGTTGAAGGCTTTGGACGAGGTCTCGAAGGAGGTGACGGAGACCACGATCTGCTCGGTCGGGTCGGCGTTGCGACTGGCGATCGACTGCAGGGCGAGAACGACATGCGACGCGACCAGCGTGGAATCCACCGTCTCATGCGGTTTGGCCGCGTGGCCGCCACGGCCTTCGACGGTGATCTCGAACTGGTCGGTCGAGGCGAAGAACGCGCCGGGCCGGATCGCGAACCGCCCCAACGGAATGCCGGGCCAGTTGTGCATGCCATAGACCTCCTGGATGCCGAAGCGCTCCATCAGCCCGTCTTCGCACATCTCGCGGCCACCGCCGCCTCCCTCCTCGGCGGGCTGGAAGATCACGACGACCGTGCCGTCGAAATTACGCGTCTCGGAAAGGTATTTTGCCGCCCCCAGCAGCATCGCGGTGTGGCCGTCATGGCCGCAGGCATGCATCGCGCCGGAGATCTTGGAGGCATAGGGCTTGCCGGTCTGTTCATGAATTGGCAGCGCATCCATATCTGCGCGCAGGCCGATCACCTTGCCCGAGGCGGTCTGTTTGCCACGGATCACCCCGACCACGCCGGTGCGGCCCAGCCCCTCGACCACATCGTCGCAACCGAAGGCGCGCAGCTTTTCGGCCACGACACCGGAGGTGCGGTGCGTCTCGTAGAGGATCTCGGGGTTCTCGTGCAGGTCGCGCCGCCACTCGGTGATCTCGGGGAGGAGTTCGGCGAAACGGTTCTTGATCGACATGGGGCGTCCTTCGGAGCGGAATCTCGGCAGCGATGCGAGACTGCGCCCATGCGTGGCCGGGCGCAAGACGGTGCCCGCCTGCCGCGCCGTCAGGGACGCCAGTGCTCCTCCACCCATGGCGTGGGACGGATGTAATGGCGCAGATAGCGCAACGGCTTGTCGTGCCGGTTTTTTGTGAACAGCCCGCGCAGATGCGCGCCCGCGCTTTCGGGTGCATAGGGCGGATAATGACCCTCGATCGCATGGGTCGGATGCAGCCCACCCGGAAAGATCACGATGCGGGCGTCATCGGGCAGCTTTGGCGCGGCAAGGTAGTTGAGCGGAAACGGCCTGCGGCAATGCATGCGGAAATGCCGGACCCATGCCTTGGGAAAGAGCTTCGCTCCGCCCGGCGCGTTGCGGGTCACGAAACGCTGCTCGAAGCGGAACTCGTCGGCGATGCCCTGCGGATCGGCGCGGAACCGCTCCTGCAGTGGTAGCAGCTTGCCTACCGGAAAACGGAACACCGAGGTCTGGCCCAGCTTTTCGAGCGGCGTGTTGGGGTTGCGCGACAGGATCACGTCATCCGCATCGCCATGGCTGAAGAAGTCGTCGAGCGATCCGGTGACGACCAGATCGAGATCCATGAACAGCACCGGCCCGGTCAGATCTCCCAACCTCGGCCCCCAGAGCCGCGACTTGGGCCAGATGCCCTTGGAGTTCTTCGGCATCTCCACGTCGATCGGCGGCAGGTCCTGACAATCCACCTCAGGGCGGATGCCGTCGCAGTTGTCGGTGAAACAGGTGAAGCTGAAGGGCGGCGTGATGTTGCGCGCCACCATGCCGTAGAGCCGGTTGATGAAGGACGCGCCGTATTTCGTGCCCCAGTTGATGCAGATCACCTGCTTGATCATCGCCCGTTCCTTTCGCATCCGCGGCCTGTCTAGCGCGTGGCGCGGCGGGCGACCAGCCGCCAGCGGGGCGGCCTAATGCAGCCGCTTTCGAATGCGTTGCAGCATCAGCCAGACCAGCGCCACCACCGGCAGCACCAGCGCCGCTGTCAGGGCCGTCTTGTCGATGCCCATCGGATAGGCCAGTGGCGCGAGCAGATACGTGGCAAGGCTGACCGCGTAATAGCTGATCGCCACGACGCTGAGCCCCTCGACCGTGTGCTGCAGCCGAAGCTGCGCGTCGGCGCGGCGATCCATTGACGACAGCAGTTCCTGATTCTGGGCCGACCGCTCCACATCGACCCGGGTGCGCAGCAGGTCGCCCGCCCGCGCCGCGCGCTCGGACATGGCGGCAAGCCGGCGGTCGGTCGATTCGACCGTCCGCATCGCCGGATCGAAGCGTCGCATCATGAATTCCTTGAAGGTCTGCCGTCCGCCGAACCGCGCCTCGCGCAACACGCCGATGCGCTGGTTCACCAGCGTCTCGTAGGCCCGCGTCGCGCCGGAGCGAAAGCCGGATTGAGCGCGCAGCTTCTCCAGTTCCGCCGACACCTCCAGAAGCACGGCGAGGGTCGCGGCCGGATCGCCCGGCCCGGCGGCCATTTCGGTGACGAGATCCGACAGGCGGGATTCAAGCGCGCCGATGCGCGGCCCCATGGCGCGGGCCTGCGCGAGGCCCAGCATCGCCATGGTCTTGTAGGTCTCAATCTCGCACAGGCGTTGCACCACCCGGCCGATCCGCCGCTCACCGGTGCCGGGACGGGCAAAGACGGCAAAGCGCATGTGCCCCGCCGCATCGATGCGAAAATCGCCCGCGACGATGAGCTGGTCGTCGAGCACCCGGCTCAGGGCCATGCTTTCGGCCACGAACCAAGATTCCGCGCGCCGCGCGATCTCGTCCTCGCCTGCTGCCAGCTCTACCCGGATCAGCGCCGAGGTCAGCCGCTGGCCCGGCGCGGCGGCGAGCCAGTCGGCCGGAAACCCGGCGAGCCCCTCGCGGAAGGGCGGCTCGGAGGGGCCGTCGCTCAGGATCATGTAGGTGGAAAACTCGGTGTGGCTCTCCCATTTCAGCCGGTGCCGCCCGATCTGGCCCGACCAATGCGTCGCGCCGGGTTGCGGATGCGCCGCGCCGAACCAATCGAGCAGCGCCAGTAGATGCGCGCGCTCGGCCTCGAGATCACGCGGCGCGCCCTCGGTCGGACCTATGGCCAAAAACGCCGCCTGCCCCGGCGCCACGAGGCTCGGGAAAGGCCGTGCATGCAGCTCGTTAGCCAGTTCCTGGCGCAGCGGGTGATCGGCAAGGGTCATGGCGGCTCCGGTGGTTGACGTCGCGGGAGGATGACCGGCGGCGCCCCCCCTGTAAACCGCTGAAAAGGTCGCAGTCACAGGGCTTTAGGGCATGCGTTCGCATACCGCGCCCAAGTTGTGCAGCAGGGGTGCTTTTCGCTCGCATCCCTGCGCCCCATATCGGTTGCCGACGCAGGAGCACGACATGCAGAACTTTTCCCTACTCGATCTCGCCCCGGTGACCGAGGACGAGACCCCGGCACAGGCACTTGCCCATGCTGCCGATCTTGCCCGCCATGCCGAAGCCTTGGGCTATCACCGCTACTGGCTGGCCGAGCATCACAATATGCCCGGCATCGCTTCGGCCGCCACCGCGGTGGTGATCGGACACGTGGCACAGGCCACCTCGACCATTCGCGTGGGCGCGGGCGGCATCATGCTGCCCAATCACGCGCCGCTGGTCGTGGCCGAACAGTTCGGCACGCTCGACGCGCTGCATCCCGGCCGGATCGATCTCGGGCTTGGGCGCGCGCCGGGCACCGACGGGGCGACGGCGCAGGCGCTCAGGCGCTACCACCAGTCGGCCGACGCCTTCCCGCAGGATGTGGTGGAGCTGATGGGCTATCTCGATGACGACGAAGGGCGCGGCCCGGTCCGAGCTGTGCCCGGCATGGGATCGCACCTGCCGGTCTGGATTCTGGGCTCCTCGACCTTCGGCGCGCAGCTTGCGGCCTATCTCGGCCTTCCCTATGCCTTCGCCTCGCATTTCGCGCCGCAGATGCTGGAGCCCGCCATCGAGGCCTATCGCGAGGGGTTCCGCCCTTCGGAGCGGCTGGACAAGCCCCATTTCATGATGGCGGCCGGGCTGCATGCCGCCGACACGGACGAAGAGGCGCGGTATCATCGTTCTTCGCAGATCCTGTCATTCGCACGTCTGCGCACCGGCACGCCGGGCCGCCTGTCCCGCCCAGTCGAGAATGTCGCCGATCACGTGCCCGCCTCCGCCATCGCGGGCGCCGAAGCCGCGCTGTCGGTTTCGGCCACCGGCAGCCCCGACACGGTGCGCCGCCAGTTGCGCGAGATGATCGACCGCTACCAGCCCGACGAGCTGATGCTCACCGGCATGATGTTTGAGCCCGGGGCCCGCAAGCGCAGCTTCGAGATCGGTGCGCAGATCCTGTCGGACATGAAAACGCCCACCATGACCTGAAGCCATGACGGGCGGTGACCTCGTGTGGGAATGCAGCCCCGGGGGTCGTCAGCCGGGCGGCGCGAGGCCGCCCGGTATCCTTCAGAGGATCACGACATCCAGCGGCGGGAAGCCGTTGAAGCAGACCGAGGAATAGGTCGAGGTGTAGGCCCCGGTGTTGCGGATCAGCACCCGGTCGCCGGATTTGAGGTTGAGCGGCAGGTTCATCGGCCGCTTTTCATAGAGCACATCGGCACTGTCGCAGGACGGACCGGCAAGGATACACGGGCCGGTGGCTTCGCCGTCATGCGGGGTCACGAACTGGTAGCGGATCGCCTCGCCCTCGGTTTCGGCCAGCCCCGAGAAGCGGCCGATCGAGAGATAGACCCAGCGGTGCATGTCGCGGTCCGACTTGCGCGAGGTGAGCATCACTTCACAGGCGATGACGCCGGCTTCGGCGACCATGCCGCGGCCCGGCTCGGCCATCACCCGCTCGGCACCCGGAAAACGGGCCTCGACCAGCTCCATCACGGCGGCGGCGTAATCGGTCGGGGCCTGGATCTCCTCGCCGTAGAAGGCCGGGAAACCGCCGCCGATGTTGAGAAGCTGCAGCCGGTGGCCCGCCTCCTGCGCGGCGGTCCAGATGCGCGACAGCTCGTCGAGCACCGGGACCCACATTTCGGCATGACGGGTCTGCGACCCGACATGGAACGAGAAGCCCAGCGGCTCGAGGCCCAGTTCGGTCGCGCGGTCGAGCAGCTTCAGAGCGGTGTCGCGGTCGCAGCCGAACTTGCGGGTCAGCGGCCAGTCAGCCGAGGAGGTCTCGACGATCAGGCGGACATAGACCTGCGCGCCTGGAGCATGCTCGGCGATCTTCTCCAGCTCTTCCTCGGCATCGACCGCGAACATGCGGATGCCCGCATTGTAGGCGAAGGCGATGTCGGAGACGCGCTTGATGGTGTTGCCGAAGGAGACATGCTCAGGGCGCGCGCCTTGGGACAGGCACAGCTCGATCTCACCGCGCGAGGCCGCATCGAAATGCGAGCCGAGCCGCACGAGGCGCTCGATGATCGCGGGATGCGGGTTGGCCTTCACGGCATAATGGATGTCGGCGCGACCGAGACCGGCCTTGAGCGCCTCGAACTGGGTTTCCACGCGGTCCACGTCGATGACCAGAGTCGGCCGGTCGAACTCGGCGGTGGCGGCATAGGCCTCCAGGCGGTTGGCGACGGCGAAAGAGGGGGCGCTGGCGCCCGCGTAATATGCAGTCATGTGCATCTCCGATAGACAGACGGGGGCCCCGTGAGGCCGGCGGTTCCAAGGGAGACGTTACCGTCGCTGCATAAACGCGTGCTGGTCTGTGCGTAGGCCTCCGGATCGGAGACTTGCGTCCAGGCGTGGCCAGAGGCGCGTGCGTTGGCGTCTTGAGGGGGCATTTGGGGCAAAGCCCGAGTCGGATCAAGGGGTAATCTTGCATAGCGCCCGATTTTTTCGCGATCGGTTTTGCATGCGCCTTCCCCTTGTTCTATAGGGCTTTGGCACTAGCCCAAGGACCCCCATGCCGCGTCTCGTTTTGTTCAACAAGCCGATGAACGTGCTGTCGCAGTTCACCGATGCCAAGAGCCCCTCGCCGCGTGCGACGCTGTCTCGGTTCATCGACCGCCCCGGCGTCTATCCCGCCGGGCGTCTCGACCGCGACAGCGAGGGGCTGTTGCTGCTCACCGATGACGGGCGGCTGCAGGCGCTGATCTCGGACCCGAAACACAAGATGGAAAAGACCTATCTCGTGCAGGTCGAGGGCGCACCAACCGAGGCCGATCTGAAACCGCTGCGCCGGGGGCTGCCGCTCAAGGACGGGCCGACGCTACCCGCCCGCGCGCGCCTGATCGAGACGCCGGAATTATGGGAACGCGACCCGCCGGTGCGTATGCGCAAGTCGATTCCCGACAGGTGGATCGAGATTGCGATCCGCGAAGGGCGCAACCGGCAGGTCCGCCGCATGACCGCCGCCGCCGGGTTCCCGACGCTGCGGCTGGTGCGATGGCGCATCGGCGACTGGGCGCTTGATGGGCTGGCGCCGGGGGAATGGCGCGAGATCGGAGCCTAGCTCACTTTGCGCGGCGCGCCGAACCGGCCCCTGGCCGCCAAGTGGCCAAGGTCACCATCACCGCCGCGCCGGTGATCGCGGCCACGCCCAGCATGCCCAGCCCGTCGGGCATCACGCCGAACAGCACCGCGTCGAACATCAACGCCCAGACCAGCCCGGTAAAGTCGAACGGTGCCAGTACGCCGACAGGCGCGCGCGCCACCGCCTCGGTCGCCGCGACATGCGCCAGCCCGCCGGTCAGCCCCGCACCGATCAGCCATCCCAGCATCTGTGCCGAAGGCATCTCCCAGCCAAAGGGCCATGTCGCCAGCCCGGCCAGCGCCGAGACGGCCGCGAACCAGAAGGCGATGGTCGAAGGCCGCTCGCTCGCGGTCATCGACTTGATATGCACCCGCACGAAAGCCATCGTCACCGCATAGCCCAAGCCCGCCGCGACCCCGATCAGCGCGCCCTGCCCCGGTGCCTCAAGCGCCGATCCCAGCATCGCCAGAACACCCCCAAAGCCCAGAGCAGCCGCGACCCAGACGCCCGGCCCGATCCTCTCGCCCAGCACAAGTGCCGCCAGAGGCAGCGTCAGGACCGGCGCGAGATAGCCCAACGCCTGCGCGTTGGCGACCGGCAGGTAGGCGAGCGAGACGAAGGACAGCGCCATCGACAGCGCCCCGAACAGGCTGCGCGTCAGGTGCAGGCCGGGGCGGCGCGTGGCGATGGCGGATGGAAACTCGCGGCAGAGCGCCATGTAGGCGCAGATCGGGATCAGGGCGACGGCGGAGCGCCAGAACACGATCTGCCCCAGCCCCACCTCGCGCGTCGCTACCGCCACCATTGCCGACATCGCGGTGGCGAGAAACGCGGCCAGCAGGCGCAGGCCGATGCCGTTCAGGGGGGAATGTTCAGCCATGACGCGATCATTCCCCGGATGGGGACCCGCTACAACGCGAAAGGCCCCGCACAGGGCGGGGCCTTTCTTCGATGTGACCTGGATCAGGCGATCTTGGTGAGCAGCTCGTCGAGCGACTTCTTGGCGTCGCCATAGAACATGCGGGTGTTGTCCTTGAAGAAGAGCGGGTTCTCGATGCCGGAATATCCGGTGCCCTGACCGCGCTTGGACACGAAGACCTGCTTGGCCTTCCAGACTTCGAGCACCGGCATCCCGGCGATGGGCGAGTTGGGGTCGTCCTGCGCCGCCGGGTTCACGATGTCGTTCGAGCCGATGACGATGGCGACGTCCGTCTGCGGGAAGTCGTCGTTGATCTCGTCCATCTCCATGACGATGTCGTAGGGCACGCGGGCCTCGGCCAGCAGCACGTTCATGTGGCCGGGCAGACGCCCCGCGACCGGGTGGATCGCGAAACGCACGGTCTTGCCCTGCGCACGCAGGCGGCGGGTCAGTTCCGAGACCGACTGCTGCGCCTGCGCCACCGCCATGCCATAGCCGGGGATGATTACCACGCTGTCGGCATCTTCGAGCGCTTGGGCCACGCCGTCGGAATCGATCGCGATCTGTTCGCCCTCGACCTCCATTGCCGGGCCCGACGTGCCGCCGAAGCCGCCCAGGATCACGGAGACGAACCGGCGGTTCATGGCCTTGCACATGATGTAGCTGAGGATCGCGCCCGAGGAACCGACCAGCGCGCCGGTGACGATCAACAGGTCGTTGCCCAGCGTGAAGCCGATCGCCGCCGCCGCCCAGCCCGAATAGGAGTTGAGCATCGACACCACCACCGGCATGTCGGCGCCGCCGATGCCCATGATCAGGTGCCAGCCGATGAAGCCCGCGATGAGCGTCACCAGCACCATGGTCCAGATGCCCGCGCCCGTGAGGTAGAGAAGCCCCAGGGCGAGGCACAGCGCCAGCGCCGCGGCGTTGAGCATGTGGCCGCCCGGCAGTTTCTTGGGCTTGCCGTCGACCTTGCCGGCGAGCTTGCCGAAAGCCACGACCGAACCGGTGAAGGTCACGGCACCGATGAAGATGCCCAAGAACACCTCGACCTTGAGGATGCCGATCTCGGTCGCATCCTTCAGCGCCAGCTTTTTGCCGAAGCCGGTGAGGTCGCCGAAGAAGCCGCCCCCCGCTTCCAGAAGCTCGTTCGGATCGAGCAGCGCCAGCGCCGCGCGATCGAGGCCGTTGATCACCAGAAGCGTGTTGATATCGTGCAGCATGATGTCGGCGTTGAGGCCGATGAAAACCGCGGCCAGACCGACGAAGCTGTGGAGTGCCGCGACCAGCTGCGGCATTTCCGTCATCTGCACCCGGCCCGCGACCATCCAGCCCGCAAAGCCGCCCGCCGCGATGGCGATCAGGATCAGAAAGAGGTTGTGGACGCCGGGGCCGAACACGGTGACGAAGACCGCCACCGCCATGCCCGCGATGCCGTACCAGACCGCGCGCTTGGCGCTTTCCTGGTTCGACAGCCCCCCGAGCGAGAGAATGAAGAGAATGGCCGCGACGATATAGGCGGCCGAAACGATGCCGATGCTCATGATCCGGCCCCCTTACGACTTGCGGAACATGGCGAGCATCCGGCGCGTGACCAGAAAACCGCCGACGATGTTGATCGAGGCGATCAGCACCGCGATGAACGACAAAAACACCACCAGCCAGTTGCCCGAGCCGATCTGAAGCAGCGCGCCGAGGATGACGATCCCCGAGATCGCGTTGGTCACAGCCATCAGCGGCGTGTGCAGCGAATGCGCCACGCCCCAGATCACCTGGAAGCCGACGAAGCAGGCCAGCGCGAAGACGATGAAGTGGCTCATGAAGCTTTCGGGCGCGACAGCACCGATCAGCAGCATGACAAGCGCCCCGCCCGCGAGCAGGCCGATCTGGTCCTTGGTCTGCTTCTTGAAGGCCGTAACCTCGTTGGCGCGCTTTTCCTCGACCGTCAACTCGCGCGGCTTGTCCTTCTTGGGGGCGGCTGCGATGGCAGCGGTCTTGGGCTTGGGCGGCGGGAAGGTGATCTCGCGTTCATGCGTCGCGGTCGCGCCGCGGATCACGTCGTCTTCCATGTTGTGGTTGACGACGCCGTCCTTGGCCGGGGTCAGGTCCGACAGCATGTGGCGAATGTTGGTGGCATAGAGCGTCGAAGCCTGCGCCGCCATGCGGCTGGGGAAGTCGGTGTAGCCGACGATGGTCACGCCATTGTCGGTGACGAACTTCTCCTCGGGCACGGTGAGCTCGCAGTTGCCGCCGCGCTCGGCGGCGAGGTCCACGATCACCGAGCCGGGCTTCATCGCCTCGACCATGTCAGCCGTCCACAAGACCGGCGCGTCGCGGCCCGGGATCAGCGCGGTCGAGATGACGATGTCGACATTCGGGGCGAGCTCGCGGAACTTGGCAAGCTGCTTTTCACGGAATTCGGGGCTGGAGGGGGCGGCGTAGCCCCCCGTCGCGGAGCTGTCCTGCGTGTCCTCGAAATCAAGATAGACGAACTCGGCGCCCATGCTCTCGATCTGTTCGGCCACTTCGGGGCGCACGTCGAAAGCCAGCGTCACCGCGCCCAGCGAGGTCGCGGTGCCGATCGCGGCGAGGCCGGCGACGCCCGCGCCGATCACCAGCACGCGGGCGGGCGGTACCTTGCCGGCGGCGGTTACCTGGCCGGTGAAGAAGCGGCCAAAGTTGGAGCCCGCCTCGATCACCGCGCGGTAGCCTGCGATATTGGCCATCGATGACAGCGCGTCCATCTTCTGCGCGCGGGAGATGCGCGGCACCATGTCCATCGCGACGACGGTGGCGCCCGCATCCTTGGCACGGCCCAAACTTTCGGCGTTCTGGCCCGGATAGAAGAACGAGATCAGCGTCTGCCCCTCGCGCAGTCTTGCCATTTCCTCGTCGAGCGGCGGCCGCACCTTGGTGACGATCTCGGCCTCGCGCCACAGCGCCTCGGCATCCGCGACGACGGTGACCCCCGCCGCCTCATAGGCCGCGTCGGTAAAGCCCGCGGCCACGCCGGCCCCGGCCTCGATCAGGCACTCATGCCCCAGTTTCTGCAGATCTTTCGCCGAAGCCGGGGTCATCGCGACCCGTGCCTCGCCGTCATGGATTTCCCTCGGTGCCCCGATCCTCACGCCCGTCCCCTCCGGTCATTCTGCGGTTGCGAGAGGAGTAGCGGGGGAAAGAATGTTGCACAAGGGCAGCGGCAGACTTTGCTGCCGCCGCGTCATGCCTCGGCTACAGCCAACGGCGAGTGCGCGTGGCCCAGCTTTCGAAGTCCGCACCGAAAGTCCTGCGCAGCATCGCTTCCTCAGGCTCGATGAAACGGCTTTGCAGGATCGCGGCCAGCACCGGCACCAGCACGAGCGCCAAGGGCGCGTCGAAGATCATCGCACCGCCTGCCAGCAGCAACAGGTCGCCGAGATAGATCGGGTTGCGCGAGATGCGGAACGGCCCGGTCGTGACCAGCGCCGCCGCGTCGCGGCGCGGCATGAGTTGCGTACGGTGGCGCAGCATCGTGACGCTCGCCCAGAGCATCAAACCGAGCCCCGTCGCGATGACGACCGCGCCCAGCGCCACGTGATAC
This sequence comes from Limimaricola cinnabarinus, assembly GCF_047631075.1. Lineage (NCBI taxonomy): Bacteria > Pseudomonadati > Pseudomonadota > Alphaproteobacteria > Rhodobacterales > Paracoccaceae > Limimaricola > Limimaricola cinnabarinus. The sequence goes on along the minus strand of NZ_JBLHYX010000006.1, from coordinate 31,085 downwards.
GGCCCGAAGCCGAGCCAGCCCGGCTCCACCCGCGACAGGCCCCACGCGGCGAGCACTCCGTAAGCGGTCCAAGCGGGGGGAAAATCGATCCAGTACATGCCGCCTCTTCTGCCCTGCCGTCGGGGCGCTGTCACGCGCTGTTGCACCAGTGCAGCCGTGCTGCCACAACTTCTCGGGCCGACAAGAGGAGGAGCGCCGAGATGAACGACTTCCAAGCCACCAAGGCGCTGTTCGACCTGCCTCCGGACGTCACCTATCTCGACGGCAACTCGCTTGGCCCCCTGCCCGCCGCCGCGCCTGCGCGCATGGCGCGCGCGATGACCGGCGAATGGGGCGAGATGCTGATCACCGGCTGGAACAAGGCGGGATGGATGGACCAGCCAGCCAAGCTCGGTAACCGGATCGGCCGGTTGATCGGCGCGCCCGAGGGCAGCACCGTGCTCGGCGACACGCTGTCGATCAAGGTGCATCAGGCGCTTGCCGCCTCGCTTGCGCTGCGCCCCGACCGCCGCGTGATCCTCACCGACAGCGGCAACTTCCCGTCGGACCTCTACATGGCCCAAGGACTGATCGAGCAGCTCGGGCGCGGTCATGAGCTGCGCGTCGTGGCCCCCGAAGAAGCCGAGGCCGCGATCGACGAGGATGTCGCAGTGATGATGATCACCGAGGTCGACTACCGCACCGGACGGCGTCACGACATGCCCGCGCTCATCGCCCGAGCGCACGAGGCAGGCGCGCTGGCGATCTGGGATCTCGCCCATTCGGCGGGGGCGGTCGATGTCGACGTGGCCGCGGCCGACACTGATTTCGCAGTGGGCTGCACCTACAAGTTCCTCAATGGCGGTCCCGGCGCGCCCGCCTTCATCCATGTCGCCCCACGCCTGATCGATCAGGTGCAACCGGCGCTCTCGGGCTGGCTCGGCCATGCCGATCCCTTCGCCTTCGAGCCGGGCTACCGTCCCGGCGCGGCGATCGCGCGGATGCGCGTCGGCACGCCCCCCGTGCTGGCCATGGCGGCGCTGGAGGCGGCGCTCGACATCTGGGACGGGGTCGAGATGGCCGATCTGCGCTCCGCCTCGCTGGCGCTCTCGGACCGTTTCATCGCGGGCGTCGAGGCCGCCTGCCCCGACCTCGCCCTCGCCACCCCGCGCGATCATGCCGCGCGCGGCAGCCAGGTCTCGTTTCGCCACCCACAGGGCTATGCGGTAATGCAGGCTCTGATCGCCCAAGACGTGATCGGCGATTTCCGCGCGCCCGACATCCTGCGTTTCGGCATCACGCCGCTTTATATCGACGAGAACGACATCGACCGGGCGGTCGAGGTGCTGGCCGCGATCCTGCGCAACGGGTCCTGGGACCGCCCCGAATTCCACGCCCGCGCCGCCGTGACCTGAGGTCATCCCTCCGCGAAGGCGCATACTCCCCCGGCGGAGAGTTCGGCATCGCAGCGGCGATGGATCAGGGCATCGCGACCGGCAGGCCGCTGGGCAGCTCCTTTGGTACGCCCAGCCGACCCTCGGTGGCCACCGGATCGGTCAGCGCGCCCAGAAATACCACCAGCGCGTCGATCTCGCCTGCATCAAGCGTCACCGCAGGGCGCGTCACCGCTGCCGCGATCGCCTCGCGTTCCGCCTTGTCGTCAAGGATGCGCCAATCCGTCACCTCCATGCGCGGCAGCACCGCCTGCGCCCGGTCATAGCGGCCCAGCGCGGTCACCGGATCGGCATGATCGGCCACGAAACCGCGCAGCGTCGCGTGGCTCCCGGCATGGCCGTAAGGAGCCGTCAGGGCCACGTTGCGCAAGCTCGGCGTGCGAAACGCATAGAGATCCCCGGCACGGCCCGTTACCCGGAACCGCCCCTCGTCGCGCGCATGGGTCTCGAACCGTGCGCCCTTGCCCGGGCCGACCTGCGGCGCGCCCATCGCGTGAAAGCCGTGATCGGTCTGGAACGGACCCGCATGACACTCGGCGCAGCCTGCCGGGCCGTAGAACAGCGCGAGCCCCGCCTCGGCCTCGGGCGGCAGCGGCACCCCCTCGCGCAGCCGTGCGTCGAAGGGGCTGGTGTCGGAGCGGAACTCGAAGGTGATGAAGGCGGCAATGGCGTCGGAGATGTCCGTGAAGCCGATCTCGTCGGGCGCAAGGCCGTAGACCGCGTCGAAGCGCCTGGCATAATCCGGATGTGCCGCCACGCGCCGCGCGATCAGATCCCACGCCCCGCCCTTCCCGGTGAGCCGTCCCTGCCGCACCGCCTGCGCCACCTCGTTCTCGCTGTAATGCCCGGCCATCTCGTCGGGGCTCAGCACTGGAAACATAGTCTGCGCCGACAGCATCGAGGCGAATCCCTCGACCATGTCCGCATCGAGCGGCGTGCGCATGCCGCCCGGGGCCGAAGGGTCCAGTTCGACCCGGCCATCGTGAAACATCGAGACGTAGTCCCGCGCACCGACATTCCACAGCGCCTGACTGTTGCGCGGCACCCGCTGCTCTGGCGGGTTTTCGAGGTCGATCGCGCGGGCGGGCCCGATGCCGTGCCCGCCGTCGCCCAAGGGCAGCGACAGCCCGTCCGAGGTGCCGAAGGCCGGGTGATGACAGGTGGCGCAGGACACCTCGCGGTTGCCTGACAGGATCGGGTCGTAGAAGAGCAACCGCCCCAGCGCCGCCTCATCCTGGTTCACTGCGGGCCATGCGGCGTCGTCGAGCGGCGCGGGCAGCTCCTGCGCGAGGGCCGCGCCGGTCCAGAACAAGGCCGTCAGCGCAGCAAGACGCGTTGTCATCTGTCTCATGAAGTCTCCCTCTCCCGCGGGCGAAGTTGCCGCAGCGCCGCAGGCCGCGCAATGGCGTCCCCACGTTTCAGGCGGCGCAGAGGCATCACAAAGCGCGGACGCGGCGCAATGACGCAGACAGCATTTGACGCAGGCAGGAACGCGCACTAGAACAAAGTAAGAACATTGATTTGTAGAGAGAACCCGTGACGTGGTCGCCCCCCGCTTCATGCCCTGCCGTTCCTGCCACATCTGTGGAAACACTGTCGCGCCGCCCCGCAACGCTGCGCCAGCCCACCCTGTCGGAGATATTTCCAGAGACGGCGGTCGATGCCGCAGCTCCCGCCTTCGCGCTGGCGCATCTCGAGGCCGCCAAGGGGCCGGTGTTGTGGATACAGGATCGGCTGTCGCTGCGCGAGGCGGGGCGGCTCTTTCCGCCCGGTCTCGGGACCTGCGAGGTCCTGCATCTTCAGGTCTCGCGCGCCATCGACGTGCTCTGGGCCATGGAACAGGGCTTGGGGTGTCCGGGCCTTGGCGGGGTGATCGGCGAGGTTTGGGGCACGGCACCGGCGGTCGATTTCACCGCGACCAAGCGTCTGGCGCTACGCTCGGAGGCGCATGCTGTGCCCGCATGGCTCATTCGTCGCGGCGCATTGCCCGAGCTGAGCGCCGCGCGCGAAAGATGGCGTCTGGGGGCGCTGCCTGCGCGCCCCATGCCGGACGACACCCGCGCGCCGGGTGCCCCGCTATGGAGCGCCGAGCTGTTTCGCGCGCGCTGGCGCGCGCCGGGGCGTTGGGTGGCCGGCCATGACCCGCAGGGCAAGGATCTGGTCTTCGGCCACGCCGTCGGCATGGAAGCGGCAGAGGCAGCGCGCGCCATGGCCTGAGCCGGGTACCCGGTCGCCAGCGCCGCATCATGCGTCTTCGAGGATCGGTGAGACCAAGCGCATGGATATGGCCCTAGGGGTCCCTTGGGGGGAACGGCCGGAGGCACCGCCATGCCCCCAAGGGGGCCTCGGCCCTTTCGCCCCGGGCGGACGACGATGAGCGGCGGGGACAAGCTGCCCGTCCTCGCCTTTCCCGCGCCTTCGGCATCCCTGCCCCGGCCCCGCGCCGCCGACCCGCGCCAGCTCGCACAGGCGACCGAGGCCTTGCGGCAGGCCGTGCAGGGCGGCCCGGCAGCCGGGCGGATCGACACGGCACCGCCCGCGCCCGACAAGTCCGCGAGCGACCAACCGGTGCACGAGGAGAGCTTCACCCCCGTCGGCATCCCGAGCCGGCGGGCCGGGTCTCGTGCGCCGCACGAGCAGGTACGCGGTGCGGCGGTGACGGCGTTGCCCGGCGGTGGCATCGACGCGACGGGCGACGCGGCAGTGGCCCGGCGCATCCTGTCGCTGCACCTGCCGCGCTTTGCCATCGAACGCTGGCAGGCACAGGCCGCGCGTCGCGGCAAGGTCCTGCCCAAGGGCACGCCCTTGGCGCTGGCGCTCGAAGGACCGCATGGCCCGGTGATCCACGCGGTGAATGACGTCGCCCAGGCACTGGGCCTCGCCCCCGGCGCTCGGGTCGTCGACATGCGCGCGATCTGCCCCCAACTGCAAACCCGTTTCGCCGATCCGCGCGCCGATGCGGCGGCGCTCGCCCGGCTGATGCTCTGGGCGCGGCGCTGGTGTCCGTGGACGGCGGTGGACGGGGCGGACGCGCTGGTCATGGATGTCACCGGCTCGGACCACCTCTGGGGCGGCGATGCGGCGATGCGGGCGGAGATCGAAGCCCGGCTCGCAGGCCTTGGCCTCACCACCCGCATGGCCATCGCGCCGACGCGCGGCGCGGCTTGGGCTCTGGCGCGCTTCGCGCCCGCGATCTGCGGCCCCGAGGAGTTGACGGCGCACACCGATCCCCTGCCCGCCGCGGCCCTGCGGCTCGGCGCGGCGACGGTGCAGACGCTCGACAGGCTGGGCCTCTCGACCATCGGCGCGCTGCGCGCCGTGCCGCGCCTTTCGCTCGCGCGGCGGTTTCGCGCGGGGTTGCCCGAGACCGATCCTCTCTTGCGGCTCGATCAACTTTCGGGCCGCACACCCGAACCGATCGACAGCCCCGACGATCCGCCGCGCTTTGCCGTGCAGGCCCGCCTGCCCGAACCCGTGATCGACCCGGTGCCGCATCTGCCGGCCTTGGCCGAGGAGCTTTGTGCCGGGCTGGTAGCGGCGGGCTTCGGCGCGCGCCGCCTCGCGCTGGCGCTCTACCGCATCGATGGAGAGGTGGCGCAGGCGCAGGCCGCGACATCGCAGCCGACCCGCGATCCCGCGCACATGGTGCGGCTCTTCGAGGGGCGCCTCGACGGGCTCGATCCGGGCTTCGGTTTCGACCTGATCACACTGGCTGCCTTGGTGGCCGAGGCCCTGCCCACCCGGCAGCGCCGCCTCGATGGCGCCGCCGACGACGCCGACGATCTCGCGCGGCTGATCGACCGGCTCTCGGCCCGTTTCGGGGTGCGCGCCCTGACCCGCCCCCTGCCCGCGCCGAGCCATATCCCCGAGCGTCAGGTGCTCTGGCTTCCGGCGCTGCATGTGACGCCGCACCGCTTCGTGCCGCGTCCCGATCGCCCCCTGCGGCTGTTCGAGCCGCCAGAGGAGGTGCGCGTGCTCTATGCCGTGCCCGAAGGCCCGCCCGCGCAATTCGTCTGGCGCCGCCAGCGGTTGCGCGTCGCGCGCTTTGCCGGACCCGAGCGGATCGCGCCCGAATGGTGGCGCGACAGGCCCGGCACGCGGCTACGCGACTACTTCCGCATCGAGGATCACACCGGGCGGCGGTTCTGGCTCTACCGCGAAGGGCTCTTGGGCGACGGGCGCGGGGCCGAGCCGCGCTGGTTCGTCCACGGCGCCTTTGCGTGACGCCATGCCCGAGATCGAGAAACATCCCCGCCGCAACGTCGCCCCCGAGGCGGAGTTTCCGCCCAACACGGCATCGGCCTATGTCGAACTGGGCCTCGCCTCGTGCTTTTCCTTCCTGCGCGGGGCCTCCGACGCGGTGGACCTCGCGGTGCAGGGCTGGAGCCAAGGCTACGACGCGCTGGGCATCGCCGATCTCAACACGCTGGCCGGGGTGGTGCGGATGCATGTCGCGGCCAAGCGCGTCAATGTGAGGCCGGTGATCGGCGCGCGGCTCGCGCTGGTCTCGGGCGAGGTCTTCCTCGCCTACCCGACCGATCGCGCCGCCTATGGGCGACTTTCGATGCTGCTGTCCAAGGGCAAGATGCGCGATCCCGAGGGGCGCTGGCAGAAGAAGGGCATCTGCGACATCACCCTGAACGATCTCGCGGATCATGCCGAGGGGTTGCGCCTGACCCTCGTGCCGCCCGAGGACCCAAGCGCGCTTGAGGCTGCCCTACCCCGCCTGTTGCGGCGCCTGCCCGGTCTCACCCATATCGCGGCCGCACATCTCTACCGCGGCGACGACCGCGCCCGGATCAATGCGCTCGACCGCCATGCCCGCGCCGCCGGGCTGTCGCTGATGGCCACGAACGACGTGCTCTACCACGCGCCCGAACGCCGTCCGCTGCAGGACGTGATGACCTGCATCCGCGAGGGCGTGGCGCTGGCAGAGGCTGGGCCGCGCCTATTGCCCAATGCCGAACGGCACCTGAAGTCGCCCGAGACCATGCAGAGGCTCTTTGCCGAATGGCCACACGCGATCCGCGCCACGCGTGAGATCGCCGATGCCTGCCGTTTCGACCTTGAGGAACTGGCCTATGAGTACCCGCGCGAGGTGGTTCCCGAAGGACGCAGCCCGCAGGACTATCTGGAGCGGCTGACATGGGAGGGAGCGCAGGCGCGCTGGCCCGAGGGCATTCCGTCCGCGACCCGCGCCGTGCTCGACAAGGAACTGGCGATGATCGGGCGGCTCGACATCGCGCGGTATTTCCTCACCATTCACGACATCATCCGTTTCGCGCGCGAAACGGCAAGCCCGCCGATCCTGTGCCAGGGGCGCGGTTCGGCGGCGAACTCGGCGGTGTGCTTCGTGCTGGGCATTACGGCGGTCGACCCGGCGCAGCACCAGCTTTTGTTCGAGCGCTTCATCTCCGAGAAGCGAAAGGAGCCGCCCGACATCGACGTGGATTTCGAACACGAGCGCCGCGAGGAGGTGATCCAGCACATCTATGCCAAGTATGGCCGCGAGCGCGCCGGCCTCTGCGCCACGGTGATCCATTACCGCCCGCGAAGCGCGATCCGCGAGGTGGGCAAGGTGATGGGCCTGTCCGAAGACGTGACCGGCGCGCTGGCCAAGACGGTCTGGGGCCATTGGGGCAGCGGCATCGAAGAGGAGAACGTGCGCGAGGCCGGACTCGACCCGCATGATCCGCTGTTGCGCAAGGCGCTGCTGATCGCGGGACAGATGGTCGGGATGCCGCGTCACCTGAGCCAGCATGTCGGCGGCTTCATCCTGACCGAACGCCTACTGACCGAGACCGTGCCGATCGGCAACGGCGCCATGGCCGATCGCAGCTTCATCGAGTGGGACAAGGACGACATCGACGCGCTGGGCATCCTCAAGGTCGATATCCTGGCACTTGGCATGCTGACCTGCATCCGCAAGGGCCTCGACCTGATCGCCGCGCATTGGGGGCGGCGCGAGGATCTCGCCTCGATCCCGCGCGAGGACCCGCGCGTCTTCGACATGCTGTGCCGCGCCGACAGCCTCGGCGTGTTCCAGGTCGAGAGCCGGGCGCAGATGAACATGCTGCCGCGGCTGCGCCCGCGTTCGTTCTACGACCTCGTGATCCAGGTCGCCATCGTCCGCCCCGGCCCGATTCAAGGCGACATGGTGCACCCCTATCTGCGCCGCCGCGCGGGCGAGGAGGCGGTGGAATACCCCTCGCCCGGCCATCCGCACGATCCTTCGGAGCTGAAGTCGATCCTTGGCCGGACGCTTGGCGTGCCAATCTTTCAGGAGCAGGCGATGAAGATCGCCATCGACGCGGCGCGGTTTTCGCCTGCCGAGGCAAACGAGCTGCGCAAGGCCATGGCCACCTTCCGTTCGCGCGGGACCATCGCGCTCTTGCAGGAGAAGATGGTCGGGCGGATGGTGGCGCGCGGCTATGGCGAGGACTTCGCGGCGCGCTGCTTCGAGCAGATCAAGGGCTTTGGCGAATACGGGTTTCCCGAAAGCCACGCGACGAGCTTTGCGCATCTGGTCTATGTCTCGTCATGGCTGAAATGCCATTTTCCCGGCGCCTTCGGCGCGGCGCTGCTGAACTCGCAGCCCATGGGCTTCTATGCGCCCGCGCAGATCGTGCGCGACATGTGCGAGCACGGGGTCGAGGTCAGGCCTGTCGATGTGAACATGTCCGAATGGGACTGCACGCTCGAGCCGATCTCCTCGGGTGGCTTCGCGGTGCGGTTGGGGCTGCGGATGATCGGCGGGCTGGCCGCCGAGATGGCGGCGCGGATCGTGGCCGCGCGCGACGCCCCCTATCAGACGCCCGAGGATCTCCAGTCCCGCGCCGGGGTGAGCGCGGCGGCGATCCGGCGGCTGGCGGCGGCGGATGCGATGCGTTCGATGTTCCTCGATCGGCGGCAGGCACTCTGGGAGGCGCGCGGGCTCAGGGACGCGCCCGACCTGCCGCTGTTTCGCGAGGCGCGCGACGAGGGCGCGGAGGTGCCGGTGCCGCTCCCGGCCATGCCCGTTTGCGAGCAGGTGGTGGCCGATTACCAGACACTGCGCCTGTCGTTGAAGGCGCATCCGATGGCGTTTTTGCGCCGCAGCCTGACCGCGCAGGGTTATGTCAGCGCCGCCGATCTGAGCCGGGCGCCTCAGGGCCGTCGCCTGAAACTCGCCGGGCTGGTGCTGATCCGCCAGAAGCCGGGCAGCGCCAAGGGGGTGTGCTTCATCACGCTGGAGGACGAGACCGGGGCCGCCAACCTCGTGGTCTGGCCCAAGGTCATGGCGCAGTTCCGCCGCGTGGTGATGCAGGCGCGGCTTCTGGTGGCCGAAGGCTATGTGCAGCGCGACGTGGAGATCGTGCATTTCGTGGCGCAGCGGCTGGAAGACCGCTCGGACGCGCTCACGCGTCTCGCGCCGGGGAGCTTCGTGCCGCCGCTGAGCCACGCCGACGCGGTGAAGAACCCGGTGCAGGGCTCGGCCCGCGGCACCGGCGCGCCCGACAACGGGCATCCGCGCAATGCGCGAATCGTCCCGAAGAGCCGGGATTTTCATTAAGAGGGCGCGCGGGTCGCGGCGGGATTTGCGTAGTCGGGAATGGGTGAGAGGCAGGGCAGCCCCCCGAACCGCTCAGGCGCTGCGCCGTGCCGCTTCCATGGGCTGCTTTTTCGCCGCCCAGTCACGTGCCGCTGCGCCAAAAGCCTCGAACAGCGGCCTAGAGACCGGATCGGCCCCGGCGTTCCATTCGGGGTGCCACTGCACCGAAAGCGTGAAGCCCGGCGCGCCCTCGACATAAAGCGCCTCCGGCGTGCCGTCCGGCGCATGACCGTCGATGACGATGCGGCGGCCGGGCTTGTTCACCCCCTGCCCGTGCAGCGTGTTGGTCATCACCTCGCGCGCGCCGAACAGCCGATGGAACGGGCCGTCTTCGCTCAACGTCACCACGTGGCGCAGCGCGAATTTTTCCTCGAGCGTGCCGTCGGGGGGCATGCGGTGGTTGGTCCGCCCCGGCAGGTCGCGGATCTCGGGAAAAAGAGAGCCGCCCATCGCCACGTTGACCTCCTGAAAGCCGCGGCAGATGCCCATGAACGGCTGCCCCCGTTCGACGCAGGCCCGCACGAGCGGCAGCGTGATCGCATCGCGCGAACGGTCGAAGGCCCCGTGCGCGGGCGTCTCTTCCTCGCCATATTCATCCGGGTGCACGTTGGGCCGCCCGCCGGTGAGCAGGAAGCCGTCGCAGGTCTCCAGAAGGTCTCCGACCGAGACGAGCTTGGGGTCGGCGGGGATCACCAGCGGCAGGCCCTTTGCCACCTGCGCCACGGCCGAAGAGTTCATCGCGCCGCCCCCATGAGTGACGTAATGGCCGTCGATGACGTGGTTGTTGCCGATGATGCCAATGACAGGACGGGTCATGATCGCTCCGGTTGCTTCCCCGTACAGATATACAGCCCGACGCCCCCTGAAAAGCATCGCGCGGCCCGAGAGATCCGGACCGCGCGCACATCTGCCGTCAATAAAGGCACATGAAAGGCGTCAGGCGTCGCCCTTCAGCCCCGCCGCCTCGATCCCGGCAAGGGCCGCCGTAGCATCGTTGTCCGAGGTGTCGCCCGTGACACCGACAGCTCCGAGCACGGAGCCGTCCTCGCCGCGCACGATGACGCCGCCGGGGACCGGCACGACCTTGCCGCCGAAGGCGCCGTTGGCCGCGGTCATGAAGTAGTGCTGCGCCTCGGCACGGGCCATCTGCGCCGAGCCGGGCATGCCCAGCATCACGGCGCCGTAAGCCTTGCCCTCGGCAATGGCATAGCGGCCCGGTGCCGCGCCGTCCTCGCGTTCGAAGGCGAGCGGGTGGCCGCCCGCGTCGAGCACGATCACCGACATGGGCTTGAGACCCATCTCGTGCGACTTGGCGAGAGCCTCGCGAATGATGGTGCGGGCGGCGTCGATGGTCAGCTTGGTCATCAGCGGGTCTCCAGATTCTTCAGTTCGAGGCGACGGCGGTGCAGCACCGGCTCGGTGTAGCCCGAGGGCTGTTTGCGTCCCTCGAAGACGAGGTCGCAGGCCGCCTGAAAGGCGAGGCTGTCGAAATGCGGCGCCATCGGCTTGTAAGAGGCGTCACCCTCGTTCTGGCGGTCCACCACTTCGGCCATCTTCTTCATGGCCTTCATCACCTGGTGCTCGGAGACGACGCCATGATGCAGCCAGTTGGCCAGCGCCTGGGACGAAATCCGGCAGGTCGCGCGGTCCTCCATCAGGCCGACATCGTTGATGTCGGGCACCTTGGAGCAGCCCACCCCCTGATCGATCCAGCGCACCACGTAGCCGAGGATGCCCTGCGCGTTGTTCTCGATTTCGCGCGTGACCTCGGCGTCGTCGAAGTTGCGGCCCGTCGCCAGCGGGATCGTCAGCAGGTCCGCGAGCGTGCCGCGCGCGCCGCCTTGGGCGATCTCGTCCTGACGGGCCATAACGTCGACATGGTGGTAATGCGCCGCGTGCAGCGTCGCAGCGGTGGGCGACGGCACCCAGGCGCAGGTGGCACCCGCCTTGGGGTGGCCGATCTTCTGGTCGAGCATGTCGGCCATCCGGTCGGGCATCGCCCACATCCCCTTGCCGATCTGGGCCTTCCCCTTGAGGCCGCAGGCAAGGCCGATATCGACGTTGCGGTCCTCATAGGATTGAATCCAGGCCGAGGATTTCATCTCGCCCTTGGGGATCATCGGGCCGGCTTCCATCGAGGTGTGGATCTCGTCGCCGGTGCGATCGAGGAAGCCGGTGTTGATGAAGGCCACGCGGTTCCTGGCGGCGCGGATGCATTCCTTGAGGTTGGCCGAAGTGCGGCGCTCCTCGTCCATGATGCCGAGCTTGACGGTGTCTTGCGGCAGGCCGAGCATCTTCTCGACGGCCGAAAACATGTCGTTCGAGAGCGCGACCTCCTGCGGCCCGTGCATCTTGGGCTTCACGACATAGACCGAACCATGGGTCGAGTTGCGCGGGCCGTCCTCTTTCCTGAGGTCGTGCATGGCGATGAGAACGGTGATCACCGCGTCCATCAGCCCTTCGGAGATTTCGCGCTTGTCATCCTTGCCGATGATCGCGGGGTTGGTCATCAGGTGACCGACATTGCGGATCAGCATCAACGAGCGGCCCTTGACCGTGCGGGTCGAGCCGTCGGGCGCGGTGAATTCCCGGTCGCCCTCCATGCGGCGGGTCATCTCCTCGCCGCCCTTCATGAAGCTGGCCTGCAGCGTGCCCTGCATCAGCCCGAGCCAGTTGCGATAGGCCAGGACCTTGTCCTCGGCATCGACCGCCGCGACCGAATCCTCGCAATCCATGATGGTCGAGACGGCACTTTCGAGCCGGATGTCGGAGATCCCGGCCCGGTCGGAGCCGCCGATCTGGCTCGACGGATCGACGACGATCTCGATCAGCAGGCCGTTCTTTTCCAAGAGCACCTGCAGATCGGCCTTGCCATCCGTGGCAGAGCCCGCGAACTGCTCGGGCTCCTTCAGACCGTGCTCAGCATCGCCCTTGGAGGCGACGAGCGTGCCGCCCTTGATTTCGAGCTGGTCGATTTCGGCCCAGGACGTGCCGTCGAGCGGGGCGACCTCGTCGAGGTGACGGCGGCCCCATGCGATGACCTGCGCGCCACGCTCCTCGTCATAGCCCTTGCCCTGCGGCAGGCTGCCCAGCGCGTCGGTGCCGTAGAGCGCGTCGTAAAGGCTGCCCCAGCGCGCATTGGCGGCGTTGAGCGCGAAGCGCGCATTGGTGATCGGCACCACGAGCTGCGGGCCCGGAGTATGTGCGATCTCGGGGTCGGTCCCCTTGGTGCCAATCTCGAAGTCGCCGCCCTCCGGCACCAGATAGCCGATGCCCTCCAGCATCCGGCGATACTCCTCCGCGTCGATCTGCTGACCCTTGCGCGACAGGTGCCAGGCGTCGATCTCGGCCTGTAGCTTGCTGCGATCCGAAAGCGCGTCGCGGATGCGCGGGCCGAACTCCTGCGCGAGTGCTGCAAACCCTTTCCAGAACTCGTCGGCGTCGATCCCCGTCCCCGGAAGCGCCTCATCCTTGATGAAGGCCACCAATTCGGGGGCCACCATCAATCCGTGCTTGTCGATCCTCTCGGCCATCTGCCTCTCCTCCTCGCATACGGTTGTGCATTGGCTAATCCATCCCGAGGGGACCGGCAACTAGATGCCGCCGTCACGCGAAAAGGCGCGAGCCCCATGGCCCGCGCCTTTTCGTTTCCCCCTTCGGGAGCGTCACTGCTGCGGCTGCGCCGGTGTCTCGTCGGCAAGCTGCTCGGGCGCGCCGACGATATCAGCATCGTCGGCGGTCTCGACCTCGCCGCTGCCCACGGCCTCGACGGTGGCCTCGGCCTCGGGCTCATTGCCCTGACCAAAGCCCATGAACACGAGAAACAGGATCAGCAGCACACCGAAGATGGCGACGATCGCCATGCCGGTAAGCGGGCCCTTATGGCGCTTTTCCTGTTTTTCGACATCAGTATGGGGGGCGGACATGGGTATTCTCCTCGAAAGGTTGCCGCGCCGCCAATCACGGTCGCGGTCGGGGGCGCGCTTGAAGCCCACCTGTCTCAGCCCTAACGTCCCGCAGGCTCGAAGGTTCAGCGAAAGGTTCCCGGACATGACACAGCACGATCCCCGCACCGTCTATCTGAGGGATTACACGCCCCCCGCCTATCTCGTGGACGAGGTGCGCCTGACCTTCCGGCTCGCGCCGCATGCGACGCGCGTGCTCTCCGAAATCCGGTTCCGCCCCAACCCCGATGCCACCGGGCGCGACTTCTTCCTGCATGGCGAGGGGCTCAAGCTGATTTCCGCGCATATCAACGGGGCGCAGGTCACGCCCGAACTGATCGAGGGCGGGCTGACGCTCGATGCGCCCGATGCGCCCTTCACCTTCGAGGCCGAGGTCGAGATCGACCCCGAGAACAACACCGCGCTCGAAGGGCTCTATCGTTCGAACGGCATGTATTGCACGCAATGCGAGGCCGAGGGCTTTCGCAAGATCACCTTCTATCCCGACCGCCCCGACGTGATGGCCCCGTTTCATGTGCGCATCGAAAGCGATCTGCCGGTGTTGCTGTCGAACGGCAATCCCGGCGCTTCGGGCGAAGGCTTTGCCGAATGGTCCGACCCCTGGCCCAAGCCCGCTTATCTCTTCGCGCTGGTCGCAGGCGATCTCGTCGCGCATTCGGGCAGCTTCACTACCATGTCGGGCCGCGATGTCGCGCTGAACCTCTGGGTCCGCAAGGCCGATATCGACAAATGCGCCTTTGGGATGGAGGCGCTGAAGAAGTCGATGACATGGGACGAGGAGGTTTACGGGCGCGAATACGACCTCGACGTGTTCAACATCGTCGCGGTCGATGACTTCAACATGGGCGCGATGGAAAACAAGGGGCTGAACATCTTCAACTCCTCCGCCGTACTCGCCTCTCCCGCCACCGCGACCGACGCCGATTTCGAACGGATCGAGGCGATCATCGCGCATGAATACTTCCACAACTGGACCGGCAACCGCGTCACCTGCCGCGACTGGTTCCAGCTGTGCCTCAAGGAAGGTCTCACGGTGTTCCGCGACCAGCAGTTCACCGGCGATATGCGCTCCCATGCGGTCAAGCGGATCGACGATGCGATGCTCTTGCGCGCGGCGCAGTTCCGCGAGGACAATGGCCCGCTCGCCCACCCGGTGCGGCCCGAGAGCTTCGTCGAGATCAACAATTTCTACACCGTTACCGTTTATGAGAAGGGCGCCGAGATCGTTGGCATGCTCCGGCGGCTGGTGGGAGATGAAGGCTACGGCAAGGCGCTCGACCTCTATTTCGAGCGCCATGACGGTCAGGCGGTGACCATCGAGGACTGGCTCCGCGCCTTCGAGGATGCCACAGGCCGCGACCTGTCGCAGTTCGCCCGCTGGTATTCTCAGGCCGGCACGCCGCGCGTCCATGTGGCCGAGGACTGGTCGGAGGGGCGTTATACGCTGACGCTCAGGCAGGAGACCCCCCCGACCCCCGGCCAGCCCGACAAGCAGCCGGTGGTAATCCCCGTCGCGGTGGGCCTGCTGAACCCGAATGGCGACGAGGTGGTGCCGACCCAGGTGGTTGAACTGAACGAGGCCGAGCAGAGCTTTGCCTTCGACGGCCTGTCGGCCCGGCCCGTCCCGTCGATCCTGCGCGGCTTTTCGGCGCCGGTGATCCTGCGGCAGGAGCAATCCGACGAGACTCGCACCTTCCTGCTCGCGCATGACACCGACCCGTTCAACAAATGGGAGGCGGGGCGCGATCTGGCGCGCACCAACCTCATGGCGATGATCCAAGACGGCACGGGCCCCGATGCGGGCTATATCGACGCGCTGGGCCGCGGCATCGCCGACGAGAGCCTCGATCCGGCGTTTCGCGCACAGCTTCTGGCCCTGCCAGGCGAGGACGAGCTGGCGCAGGCGATCTTCGAGACGGGCCACGCCCCCGACCCGACCGCGATCCATGAGGCCCGCGAGGCGCTGCGCCATGCGATCGCCGACAGGCTGGGCGACGTGCTAACCCGGCTTTACGACACGCATCAGGTCACCGGCCCCTACAGCCCCGAAGCCGCCGACGCGGGCCGCCGGTCGCTCACCAACGCGGCGCTGTCGCTGCTGTCGCTCACGCAGGGCGGCGACCGGGCGCGGGCGCAGTACCGTGCCGCCGACAACATGACCCAGCAGATCGCGGCGCTGGGCGTGCTGCTCAGGATCGGTGAAGGCGAGGCCGAACTGAAGGCGTTCGAGGATCAATGGAGCCACGAGCGGTTGGTGATGAACAAGTGGTTCGGCTTGCAGGTTGCGGCCTCCGCACCGCGGGACGCCGCCGCCACGGCCGAGGCGCTCACCGCGCATCCGGCCTTCGACTGGAAGAACCCCAACCGCTTCCGGGCCGTGTTCGGCGCGCTATCGGGCAACGCGGCGGGCTTTCATGCCCCCTCTGGTGCGGGCTACCGGCTGCTCGCCGACTGGCTACTTAAGCTCGACCCGCTGAATCCGCAGACCACGGCGCGGATGACGCAGGCCTTCTCGACCTGGAAGCGCTATGATGCGGATCGCAAGACGCTGATCCGGGCCGAGCTGGAGCGGATCGCAAGCACAGAGGGCCTCAGCCGCGATACTTCCGAGATGATCGGGCGAATGCTCGCCGATTGACCCAAGCGTGAGGGGGCGCATGGAACGCCCCCTCACCCCTTGCCGTTTGGACCCCGATACCCCCGAACCGCAAGGAGACGGACATGACCGACATTACCGACGCCAAGATCCTCATCATCGCCACCGACGGCTTCGAGAAGGTCGAACTGGAAGTGCCGCGAGACAAACTGCGTGCCGCGGGTGCGACCGTTCACGTGGCCAGCCCGGACGGCGAGGCGATCAAGAGCTGGGACGAGACCGACTGGGGCCCGAAGGCCGATGTCGACCTCGCCATCTCGGATGCGAAGATGGATGATTACCACGCCATCGTGCTGCCCGGCGGCCAGATCAACCCCGATGTGCTGCGCACCAAGCCCGAGGCGGTACAGCTCGTGAAGGACTTCACCACAGCGGGCAAAATCGTCGCGGCGATCTGCCACGGGCCGTGGGTGCTCATCGAAGCCGAGGTGGTCCGGGGGCGCGAAATGACCTCCTATCCCTCGCTTCGCACGGATCTCAGAAATGCGGGCGCCAAAGTGGTCGACCGCGAGGTCGTCACCGATCAGGGCATCATCACCAGCCGCAACCCCGACGATCTCGACGCTTTCGTAGCAAAGATCATCGAGGAAGTACGCGAAGGCCGTCACGAACGTGACGCGGCCTGACGCATCTTTTGCGGGGCGGTGGCCGGTCGCCGCCCCGTATCTCAAAGCGGCGCTCGCTTGCCGCTCTGCCCCTGCCTCGGGCAACTCCATTGCCAAAAGCATGACAATCCCGCAAATGTCACGGAACTGCCTTGTGCTGATGGTTATTAAAGCTTCATGAAAGACCGCATTGACCCGCTGATTGCCGAGCGTGCCCCGTGGATGTTCCGGCAATCACCCTTGGTGAAGCCGTTGCGCGGTCTTTTGCACCTCGCTCTGTCTTACGACCGCACCGTCTCGATCGGTACAAAGCTTCGCGACGAGCCGACGGCGCGGATCATGGGTGACATGGGCGACATGCTCGCCAAGCACCTTACGGTGATTGGCCTCGACAACGTGCCGCGCCACGGCCCGGCGCTCATCGTGGCCAACCATCCCACCGGCATCGCCGACGGGATCATGCTTTACCACGCGCTCAAGACGATCCGGCCCGATCTGTTCATCTATGCCAATGGCGACATCCTGAGGGTGCTGCCGCAGATGCAGGACCTCATCCTTCCGGTCGAATGGCGCAAGGACAAACGCAGCCACGCCAAGACCAAGGTCACCATGGACCTGACCCGGCAGGCGGTCGCGGAGGGGCGGCTTGGCGTGATCTTCCCGTCGGGTCGCCTTGCCAAGCGGCGGGGTCTGCGACTGCACGAGCGGCCATGGATGCCATCGGCGGCGATGCTTGCGCGCAAATTCGATCTGCCGGTGATCCCGGTGAACATCCGCGCCCGCAATTCGGCGCTGTTTTATCTCTTCGACATGGTCCACCCGACGCTACGCGACATCACCCTGTTCCACGAGATGCTGAACAAGGATCGCCAGCCCTATGTCATTACCGTGGGTGAGGAAATCTCGCCCGCCTCACTGCCCATCAAGGCCGAAGGCGGCATCGAGATGCTGCGGCGGGCAACGCTGGGTCTGGGCGGTCGCGATGCGCCGACGGTAAGCCTCGTGCGTTCGACCCGTCCGATCCTTCGCACTCGGGCCTGAGCCCGGGTCAGGTTTCGGGCCGCGCTTGGGGACGTGGCACACTGAGAAGCGCCTTGCGCTTGCAATAGCTCTGCTCTCGGGTCCACGCCGCCATTTCGGCGCGCATGGACGGCTTGGTCATCGGCCCCCAGTCGGCGGCGATCCCGGCTCGCCTGCCATCCTTGAGCGCCACGGCCCGGTCACGAGTGACGGTGCGCGCCATGATCCGTGCTGCGCAGCTAAGATTGCGCACCGGATCGCGCAACATTGCCCCGTCGCGCGCCACGCAGCCATAGCCGCGCGCCGTGCCGGGCAGGATCTGCAATAACCCGTGATAAAGCCCGCCGCCGCCCACCGCATCGGCGCGGTGCCTGCTTTCGAACCGGGCCAGCGCGGACATGACACCGACCCAGAAGGCCCGGCGCAGCCGGGGCGGATTGTCGGCATAGGCCGGACACCATGTCGCGATATCGTTAGGCACGACGTCGGCGAGGTCCGACGCCGGGCCGCGCAGCGCCGCCATGAGCCCCCGCGTCCACAGCCCGGCACCCGGCTTGCCGTCCCAGCGAGCCTCGGGCAGGAACGGATCGCGAGCTTGCGGGCGCAGTTCCGGCACGGGCAGGATCGAGCTTGCGGCCAACGAGGCGGGGCGCAGCATCGGACGCAAGGTGGCAGGGGGTGCTTGGTCGATCCGAAGATCGGAGGCATCGAGGACGGGTGGGTCGAGGCGCGGTGCAGCGGGACCGGGTGTAGGCGGCGCAGGCGTTGCCTGAACGTCAACCTGCAAGCGTCTGACGGGTATATGTAATTCCGCCGGGTCCGACGGCTCGGCATAGACCGTCGAACCCGACGACACGGCCGTCGATCCCCCCAGGATCGTCAGTGCCACGAGCATGTGGGGATAACTGCACTGTCGCCGCGACACGATGCAACGCGAAAGTGATCTCAGGACGCGCGCGGCTCCGCGACGGCGCGAGGCCTGTGTCGCGGAGGCGACAGCCCTCACGCTCAGCCGGCCTTGCCAGTCTTGTCGGCGACAGCGGCTTGGCGCGGCTGACAGTAGCTCTGGTTGCGGGTCCAGTTGGCCATATCGCTGCGCTTGCGAGAAGAATGGAACGGGCCCCAGTCGGCGGCGAGGCCGCGCATTCCCGCTGAGACCACGCCATCGCGACGCACCGTGCGCGCAGCGATGCGCACGGCGCAGGAGAGGTTGGACACGCCATCCTTGAGCGCCGAGCCGCTGCCCGCCGTGCAGCCATAGCTGCGCGCAGTGGCCGGGGCAATCTGCACGAGCCCGAACCATTTGCCGCCTCCGCCGACGGCGCCGGGATTCCAGGTGCTTTCATGCTTGGCCAAGGCCGAGAGCATCCCCGCCCAGAAGGCCGCGCGCTCGTCCCGTGAGGCCTCGGCATAGCCGGGGCACCATGTCGCGATATCACCGGGCACTTGGCTCAAAAGCGGCGCACCATGCGCCTTGAGGGCCGCCAGCGTGGCGTCGGTCCACTGCGCACTTTCGGGGCGATGATCCCATGCCATCACCGGCATGGCGGCGGGTGTGGGGGCGGGAGCGACAGGTGCCTCCGGCTCGGGGATCTGAGCGCAGGCGGCGCCGAGACTGAGAAGAGCGATCGGCATGAGGCGGCGCAGACGCGCAGAGACACTCGTCGGGAACATTTTCTGATCTTGTCCGTTGTGGCAGCAACTGAGAGCGATCTGTCCCAGACCGTCGCCTTGAGTCGAGCGCGCAGGCAGTCCTACCATATTTTCGGCGAGATACCGCCCAATCGTCGCGCCGGTCCGCCGATCCCCGACATCCTCTCCCTACCCTTGAAGCGCGGGGCGTTCGCGCCTAATCAGACCCGCGACAACGGTGCAAGGAGAGGCTCCCATGCTGGACCTGACATACGAGGCCCCCGCCCCCAAGGTGATCGCGGGCGCAACCGGGGATTGGGAGCTGGTGATCGGCCTTGAGGTGCATGCGCAGGTCGCCACCCGCGCCAAGCTGTTCTCGGGCGCGTCGACGGCCTTCGGCGCGGAACCCAACTCCAACGTCTCGTTCATCGACGCGGGCATGCCCGGCATGCTGCCCGTCATCAACGAGGGCTGCGTGGCGCAGGCGGTGCGCACCGGCCTCGGCCTCAAGGCCGAGATCAACCTGCGCTCGGCCTTCGATCGCAAGAACTACTTCTATCCGGACCTGCCGCAGGGCTACCAGATCAGCCAGCTCTACCACCCGATCGTCGGCGAAGGCGAAGTGCTGGTCGAGATGGGCAACGGTCAGGCGCGGCTGGTGCGGATTGAGCGCATCCATCTCGAACAGGACGCGGGCAAGTCGATCCACGACATGGACCCCAACATGTCCTTTGTCGACCTCAACCGCACCGGGGTGGCGCTGATGGAGATCGTCAGCCGTCCCGACATTCGCGGCCCCGAGGAAGCGGCGGCCTATGTCGGCAAGCTGCGCCAGATCCTACGCTATCTCGGGACCTGCGACGGCAACATGCAAAACGGCAACCTGCGCGCCGACGTGAACGTCTCGGTCTGCCGTCCCGGCGATTACGAGCACTATCAGGAAACGCAGGACTTCTCGCATCTGGGCACCCGCTGCGAGATCAAGAACATGAACTCGATGCGCTTCATCCAAGCCGCGATCGACTTCGAGGCGCGGCGTCAGATCGCCATTCTCGAAGATGGCGGCAGCGTCGTGCAGGAGACGCGCCTCTACGATCCCGACAAGAACGAGACCCGCTCGATGCGCTCCAAGGAAGAGGCGCATGACTACCGCTACTTCCCCGACCCCGACCTGCTGCCACTCGAGATCGAGCAGGCCTGGGTCGACGACATCGCGGCGCATCTGCCCGAGCTGCCCGATGCCAAGAAGGCGCGCTTCATGGGCGACATGGGGCTGTCGGAGTATGACGCGGGCGTGCTGACCGCGGAGTTGGCCAACGCCGTGTATTTCGAGGCGGTGGTGAACCACATCGACAGTGCCAAGGATGGCAAGCTCGCCGCGAACTGGGTCATCAACGAGCTGTTCGGTCGCCTCAAGAAGGACGATCTGGGCATCGAGCAGAGCCCGGTCAGCCCTGCGCAGCTCGGTGATATCGTGGCGCTGATCGCCAAGGGGGACATCTCGGGCAAGATCGCCAAGGACCTGTTCGAAATCGTCTACACCGAGGGCGGCGACCCGGCGCAGATCGTCGAGGATCGCGGCATGAAGCAGGTCACGGACACCGGTGCCATCGAGGCGGCGGTCGACGAGATCATCGCCGCCAACCCGGCGCAGGTCGAAAAGGCCAAGCAGAACCCCAAGCTCGCGGGCTGGTTCGTGGGCCAGGTGATGAAATCCACCGGTGGCAAGGCCAACCCCGCTGCCGTCAACCAGATCGTCACGCAAAAGCTCGGGCTTTGAGCCCGCGCAAGGAGAGCGCCATGACCGCCTATGACTACCGCGTCGTTCCCGCGCCCAAGCGCGGCGTCAAGGAACGCGGGCTGAAGACCTCCGAGGACCGCTATGCGCATGCCTTGCAGTCCACGATCAATGAGATGGCTGCCAAGGGCTGGGAGTATCAGCGCGCCGAGACCCTGCCCTGCGAGGAGCGGCAAGGGTTTCGGGGCCGGAGCACGGTCTATCATTCGGTGCTGGTGTTCCGCCGTGCCACGGCGCAGGTCACGCCCGTCGCCGCAGATCCGATCGCAGCGCAGCCCCAGCCCCAAGGGCTGAGCGCGAGCCGGGCCGAGACCCCGGCCCCGGCTCCCACCCGCGCCGTGCCCGGTGCGCGCGAGGCGCAGGAGATTCCGGATCGTCCCGCTCCGGCGGTCACCGCCTCGCGCGACGACTGAACCGGCACTCCGGTGCCGAAGGGGCGGAAAATGCCCTCCGCCCCTTCAATCTCCGGCTCTTTGGACTAAACTGCCGCGTCCGACTCGAAAGGATGAGGCAGAGCATGGCTAAGAACGACCCCTTCGGTTTCGATATGTCGGTATCGGCATCGAAGAAGAAAAACCCGCGCGGCAGACGTGGGATGTCCGGCGCCTTCGAGACCTCGACACGGGTCTGCGACCATCCGGGCTGCGAAGAGGCGGGCAAGTACCGCGCCCCGAAATCTCCTGATATTCTCGACGATTACTTCTGGTTCTGCAAAGACCACGTGCGCGAATACAATCTCAAATGGAATTTCTTCGACGGCACCACCGAGGCCGAATTCTCCGAGCAGGTCGAGAACGACCGCGTCTGGGGCCGCTCGACCAAGCCCTTCGGCAAGCGCAGCGAGGAGCAGCGCGCCTGGGCGCGGCTGGGCGTCGACGACCCGCATCAGGTGCTGGGCGAGAACGCCACCCGCAACCCCGGCAAGAACGCGGCCCAGCAAGGCGGCCACACCCGCCGCCTGCCCGCGACCGAACGCCGCGCGCTGGAAGTGCTCGATGCCAAGGACAGCTGGTCCAAGGCCGAGATCCGCAAATCCTACAAAGCGCTGATCAAGGTGCTGCACCCCGACATGAACGGCGGTGACCGTAGCCAGGAAGAGCAGCTCGGCGAAGTCGTATGGGCTTGGGACCAGATCAAGGAAAGCAAGTCGTTCCGCGACAAGGATTGATCGGATAGTCCCCCGGCACGCATCGGGCGGTGCCGGGGAAGCTGACTTGCCTCGGGGTGCGGGTCGCGCTCCGACGGTCAGGCGATCAGAGCGTCGTGACCGGCCCCGCGCCCAGCACCGCGCCCGTAGGCGCTTTAGTGGGCGATCCGCCCTCGGGCTCGTCCGAAACGGCGAGCACGGCCTGCGCCAGCAGCGGACGCAATGCCTCGGGAACCGCCACCCGGCCATCGCGGTCCTCGGGCAGCACGCCGAGCGAGACCGGAGCCGCTTCGCCCGCGATCAACCAAAGCTCCAACGCCCGACCGGGCGCGGCCGCACCGCTTGGGCGCGAGATCTGCAGCGCGTCCGGATCGGCGGGGTCGTAGGCCACCTGCACCACGAGACTGCCATCCTCCGCCGCGATTTCCGCGCGCAGACCCGGGCCTACGGGTTCGGAGCGCATCAGGTCGAGGTTGGTCACCACCAGATATGTGCCCGCCGCCAAGGCCGCCGCCGACAGCGCGGGCCACAGCCCCAACCGCCGCAACAGGCCCTCGCGGCGCGCCCCGAAGAGCCGCTCGTCGATGGCGCGCCTGACCCGCAACGGCGGCGTCACGGGCGCGATTTCGTCGGTGAGCGAGGTGAAATCCTCGGTCCAGAGCGCATGGAGCGCGCGGTACTCCGCGTCGCTCTCGAGCCGCCTCTCGGCGCGCGCGAGATCCTCGCCCTCCAGCAGTCCCAGCACGTGTTCGGCGGCCAGAACGGTGTCGTCCTCATGATGATCCCCGGCCCCGGTCATCGCGTCAGGCACTCCTTGAGCCGCATGAGACTGCGACGCAGCCAGGTTCGCATCGTATTGAGCGGCACGTCGTAGCGCGCGGCCAGATCGGCATAACTATCGCCCGCGAGATAGGCCCCGCGCACCGCACCGGCCCGGTCGGGCTCAAGCTCGGTCAGACAGCGCTCGATCTGCGCGCTGTCCGAGGCCGCGACCGCGAGCGCCTCCGGCCCCGGCGCGGTATCGGCCATCGCGGCCACCGCGTCCATGTCGCCACCTCGGCTCTCGGCCTTGCGGCGCATCCGCAGCCGATCGATGGCGTGGTTGCGCGCGATGGTGATGAGCCAGGTCATCGGGCTCAGCCCGTTTACCTGATAGCGCCCCGCGTTGTGCCACACCTTCACGTAGATCTCCTGTAGAGCGTCCTCGGCCTCGGCCCTGTTGCTCAACACACGCAGGCAAATCCCGAAGAGTTTCGCGCTGGTGGCGTCGTAGAGGGCCCCGAACGCGTCGCGATCGCCCAGCGCGATGCGGGCGATCATCGCTTCGATCTCGGTCAGGCGCGACATGATGATGCGGGTCCTCGGGCTCTTCGTGCGAAGCCAGACAATGGCGTGTCCCGCCGAAAAGGCAAGCGGCCGGGCCCGTGCTCCCGGGGGCCTTGAACCCCGACGCGCGATGCTACATCACTTGCGCGACCGCAAATGAGGGCCCCTGCCCGCACGCGAAAGGATCATCATGGCCGACGCCCAGACCGACCCCAATGCCCGCCCGACCGAGGAGATCGACATCCGCGAGACCTTCGGCTTCGACAGCGCCATGAAGGTCAAGGGCTTCGCCGAGCGCTCGGACCGGGTGCCCGACATCGACCCGACCTACAAGTTCGATCCCGACACCACCCGGGCCATCCTCGCGGGCTTCGGCAACAACCGCCGCGTCATGGTGCAGGGCTATCACGGCACCGGCAAGTCGACCCATATCGAGCAGGTCGCGGCCCGGCTCAACTGGCCCTGCGTGCGCGTCAACCTCGACAGCCACATCTCCCGTATCGACCTGATCGGCAAAGACGCGATCAAGCTGCGCGACGGCAAGCAGGTGACCGAATTCGCCGAAGGAATTCTCCCCTGGGCGCTGCGCCACCCCTGTGCCATCGTGTTCGACGAATACGACGCCGGCCGCGCCGATGTGATGTTCGTGATCCAGCGGGTGCTCGAGACCGACGGCAAGCTGACGCTGATGGACCAGAACCAGGTTCTGACGCCGAACCCTTACTTTCGGCTCTTCGCTACGGCCAACACCGTGGGCTTGGGCGACACCACCGGCCTCTATCACGGCACCCAGCAGATCAACCAGGCGCAGATGGACCGCTGGTCCCTCGTCGCGACGCTGAATTATCTCAGTCACGACGCCGAGGCCGCGATCGTGTTGTCGAAGGCGCCGCATTACAACACCGCCGATGGACGCCAGATCGTCTCCCAGATGGTCACGGTGGCCGATCTCACCCGCACCGCCTTCATGAATGGCGACCTTTCGACCGTGATGAGCCCGCGCACAGTGATCAACTGGGCCCAGAACGCCGAGATCTTCCGCGACGTGGGCTATTCCTTCCGGCTGTCGTTCCTCAACAAGTGCGACGAGCTGGAGCGCCAGACCGTAGCCGAATTCTACCAGCGCTGCTTCGACGAGGAGCTTCCCGAGAGCGCGGTGAGCACCGCCGGGCGCTGAGCCCTTTCGACGCTGTGCAGAGGCCCGGATCGAAAGAGCCGGGCCTTTCGTTATCATGGGAGCGTGCCGCCTTGCCGCCCCCTGCCGCCAGTGGGATACATTTGCCATGAGCCCCCAGTCCGACAACCCCGCCGATCCGTTCAAGAAGGCCCTGACCGAAGCCACCAAGGTCATGGCCGACGACCGCGAGCTGACCGTGAGCTTCTCGGTCGACCCGCCCGGCCTCACGCATGACAGCGTGCGCCTGCCGCAGGTCAGCCGCCGCATGACCCGCGACGAGGTGCTGCTGGCGCGCGGCACCGCCGATGCACTGGCGCTTCGCCACCGCTATCACGACGCTGCCGTCAACGCCCGCTACCAGCCGCAGTCGGGAATCGCGCGCGATCTTTACGACGCGATGGAGGGCGCGCGCGTCGAGGCGGTGGGCGCCAGATACATGCCTGGCACCGCCGGAAACATCGACGCCAAGATCGGATCGGATGCCCGCCGCAAAGGTTATGACCAGATCCGCGACAAGGCCGACGCGCCGCTCGCCGTCGCGGCCGGATACCTGATCCGCCACCTTGCCACGGGCCGCGACCTGCCCGGTGGCGCGGACAACGTGATGGAGCTCTGGCGCGGCTTCATCGAGGATCAGGGTGGCGCGCGGCTCGAGGATCTCGCCGAGGCGCTGCACGACCAGAAGAGCTTTGCCCGCTTCGCACGCGAGCTGATCCGCGATCTCGGCTATGGCGACCAGCTCGGTGACGATCCGGACATGGAAGACCCCGATCAGGAGGACGAAGCCTCCGAGGAGGAGGACGACCAGGACCCCGATTCCACCGGCGAGGACGACGAGGACGATCAGGAGGACGAGGCGTCCCCCGAACAGAGCCAGGACCAGCAACAGGACCAGTCTCAGGCGCAGGTCTCGATGGATGATCAGGCCGAAGCCGAGGATGCCGAGGAGCAGGAGATGCCCGAGGGCGAAGCCCCTCAGGACCCTCCGCCCCCGGCCGCTTCGGATGCCGATCCCAACTACCTCGTTTTCGAGACGAAGCACGATGAGGAGATCGGCGCCGAGGATCTGGCCGAAGCCGCCGAGCTGGAGCGGCTGCGCGCCTATCTCGACCAGCAGCTCGACCCGCTCAAGGGCGCGGTCAGCCGCCTCGCCAACAAGCTGCAGCGCAGGCTTCAAGCGCAGCAGAACCGGTCTTGGGAGTTCGACCGCGAGGAAGGCATCCTCGATGCGGGCCGCCTCGCCCGGGTCATCGCCAACCCCACGACGCCCCTGTCGTTCAAGGTCGAGAAGGACACCGAGTTCCGCGATACCGTGGTGACGCTGCTGATCGACAATTCGGGTTCGATGCGCGGACGGCCGATCTCGATCGCCGCGATCTGCGCCGACGTGCTGGCCCGTACGCTCGAGCGCTGTCAGGTCAAGGTCGAGATCCTGGGCTTCACCACCCGCGCATGGAAGGGCGGTCAGGCGCGCGAGGCATGGCTCGCCGCCGGTCGTCCCGCCGGACCCGGCCGTCTCAACGATCTGCGCCACATCATCTACAAACGCGCCGATGCGCCGTGGCGGCGCACCCGCGACAATCTCGGGCTGATGATGAAGGAAGGCCTGCTGAAGGAGAACATCGACGGCGAGGCGCTCGAATGGGCGCATCGGCGGCTGCTGGCGCGGCGCGAGGCTCGCAAGGTGCTGATGGTGATCTCGGACGGCGCACCAGTCGATGACAGCACGCTGTCGGTGAACCCGGCCAACTACCTCGAAAAGCACCTGCGCGACGTGATCGCCATGGTCGAGAAGCGCAAGGCGGTGGAGCTGACCGCCATCGGCATCGGCCATGACGTGACGCGCTATTATGACCGCGCGGTGACGATTACCGACGTGGACCAGCTCGCGGGGGCCATGACCGAGCAGCTCGCCTCGCTCTTCGACAGCGATCCGCGCAAGCGGGCCCGCGTCCTCGGAATGAACAGGGTCGCCTGATGTACCAGAACTTTGCCACCACCGCCCGCCCCGAACAGGGCCCGCCGCGTCTCGCCAAGCTGCGCGAACGCATGGCTGCCGAAGGCCTTAACGGCTGGATTGTGCCGCGCGGCGACACCTGGCGCGGCGAAAACGTGCGCGCGCGAGACGAGCGGCTCGCTTGGCTCACCGGCTTTACCGGATCGGCCGGGTTCGCGGCGATCCTCGCCGATAAAGCGGGCGTCTTCATCGACGGGCGCTACAAGATCCAGATCAAGAGCCAAGTGGCACCCGAATTCACCCCCCTGGATTGGCCCGCCACCAAGCTCGCCGACTGGCTGATCTCGGAGCTGCCCGAGGGCGGCACCGTGGGCTATGACGCGTGGCTGCACACGCCCGAGGAGATCCGCGAGCTGCATAACAGGCTGCACCCCAAGGGGATCGGCCTGAAACCCTGCGACAACCTCGTGGACGCGATCTGGGAGGACCGCCCGGCCCCGCCGCCCGCGCCCTTCATCGCATGGCCCAAGGAGTTCGCGGGCAAGAGCCATGCCGAGAAGCGCGCCGAGATCGCCGCCATGCTGAAGCGCGAGGGGCAGCGCTGTGCCGTGCTCACCCTGCCCGACTCGATCGCGTGGCTTTTGAACATTCGTGGCGACGACGTACCCTGCACTCCGGTGCCCCTGAGCTTCGCGATCCTCGATGAGACCGGACGCTGCGAGCTGTTCTGCCCCAGGGGCAAGGCCGACGGCCTGCGCGACCATCTGGGGCCGGATGTCGATGTGCTCGACATCGACGCCTTTCTTGGAGCGCTGGGCCAGCTTGCCGGCCCGGTGCGCGTCGATCCCAAATCCGCGCCGTCGATCATCGAGACCACGCTCAAGGGCTGGGAGACCGAGATCGCCGAGGCCGAGGACCCCTGCATCCTGCCCAAGGCCCGCAAGAACGCCGCCGAGATCGAGGGCGCAAGGCAAGCGCATCTGCGCGACGGCGCCGCCGTCTGCCGTTTCCTGCACTGGCTCGACGCCGAGGCGTCGCGGCTGGCGGACGAGCCGGGCCACAAGCTCACCGAGATCGGCGTCGTCACCGCCCTCGAAGGCTTTCGCCACGAGACGAACGAGCTGCGTGGCATCAGCTTCGAGACCATCTCAGGCGCGGGCGAGCACGGCGCGATCACGCATTACCGCGTGACCGAAGACACCGACCGCGACGTGCGGATGGGCGAGCTCCTGTTGGTGGATTCGGGTGGGCAGTATCTCGACGGGACCACTGACATCACCCGCACCATCGCCATCGGCGCGCCCCCCGAGGACGCCGCCGAGTGCTACACCCGTGTGCTGCAGGGCATGATCGCGCTCAGCCGGGCACGGTTTCCCAAGGGGCTCGCGGGACGCGACCTCGACGCGCTGGCGCGCTTCCCGCTGTGGACTGCCGGTCTCGACTATGATCACGGCACCGGCCACGGGGTCGGCGCCTATCTCTCGGTGCATGAGGGACCGCAACGGATTTCCAAGGGTTCGGAGAGCAAGATCGAGCCGGGCATGATCCTGTCGAACGAGCCGGGCTATTACCGCGAGGGGCATTTCGGCATCCGCATCGAGAACCTGATCGTCACCCGCGAGGCCCCGGCCCTGTTTGGCGCCGACGACCGCGAGATGTACGACTTCGAGACCCTGACCTTTGTGCCGCTGGAACGGCGGCTGATCGTCGCGGAGATGCTTTCGCCTGCCGAGCGGGACTGGATCGACGCCTATCACGCGACTACACTCGACAAGATCGCCCCGCGCCTCGACGGCGCGGCGTTGGACTGGCTCAAGGCCGCCTGCGCGCCGCTCTGACGGCAGGGCTCAACCCACAGGGAGCACGAATACATGAGCGATCACATCACGATCCGTCCCGCCGAGGGCACTTGGGTGGTGCGCGCGGGTGGCGCGGTGCTGGGCGAAAGCAGCCGCGCGCTGGAACTGGTCGAGGGCGACTACCCGGCGGTCATCTACTTCCCGCGCGAGGACATCGCCATGGCCTTCCTCGAGCCCTCCAAGACCCGCTCGCACTGCCCCTGGAAAGGCGACGCGCGATACTACAACATCATCGCCAAGAGCGGCGCGATCGAAGATGCGGTCTGGTCCTACGAGGATCCCAAAGCAGGCATGGAGCAGATCAAGGACTGCCTTGCCTTCTACAAGAACAAGGTCGCGGTCGAGCAGGTCTGACCCGTCCCTCGTATGGCGGCCGTCAGGAATGTTCCTCGGCCGCCATGCGCGTCAGCGCCCGGTTCACGGCCCGCAGCGCATCGACCTGAAACAGCGCCCCCCACAGTTCCGGCGCCTCGTCTTCGGGGCCGAAGCGGACCACCGGCACGAAGGGGCGCTGCACCGTCTCGAACAACGGCATCGCCTGTTCCAGCGTCGCCCCCGACTGCACGAAGACCCCTTCGGCGATCATTTCCCGGCAGATGTCTTCGGGGGCCGCGCGCGGCGCGCCGGTGGCCCGCATCACCGTCTCGACCCGGATCGTGCCCAGAAGCCATGCCTGCGGCCCTGCCGCCAGATGCACGCCGCGCCGCGCCAGCTGCGTCAGGAAAAACGAGCGCTGCACCAGCCGCGAGGCCACCGCCGAGGCCAGTGAAACCGCAACCATCACCGCGAGCCCGGTTTGCCAGTCGCCCGTCAGTTCGAAAACGATCAGCGTGGTCGAGATCGGCGCGCCGAGCACGGCGGCGGCAACCGCGCCCATCCCCGCCAGCGCATAGAGCGTGCCCTCGCCCGAGAATTCGGGCGCGATGGCGGTTGCAACGGTGCCGAAAGCCAGACCCGTCAGCGCCCCGATCATCAGCGAGGGCGAAAAGATCCCGCCCCCCATGCGTCCGGCCATGGTGATCGCCACCGCCGCCACCTTGATCACCACGAAGATCACCGCGAGATCGAAGGCGAGGCTGCCCTGCAAGGCGGCGGAGGTCGTCTCATAACCGACGCCGATAATGTGCGGAAAGAAGATCGCGATCATCCCGAGGATCAGTCCCGTTGCCATCGGACGCAGCCAGCGCGGCAGCGACAATCGGGCCTGCACCGCATTGGCCAAATCGTCGGCCCAGAAGATCGACCGCATCAACGCCACCGCGACAAGACCGCATAACAGTCCCAGAAGCACGAAAGCGGGCAGCTCGACATAGAAGGCCAGCGCGTTCTTGTCGGGAAGCGTGAACTCGGTCACGTCGCCCCAGACGAGCCGGCCCAGAACCGTGCCCGCGACGCTGGCGATGGCGATGGGTGCGAAGGCATGCACCGCGAAGTGCCGCAGCACCACCTCGAGCGCGAAGAGAGCGCCCGCGATGGGCGCGTTGAAGCTCGCTGAGACCGCGGCAGCGACGGCGCAGCCCAGAAGGTCGCGCCCGGTGATGCCATCGGCGCGGATCCATCCAGACACATAGGTCGCAAGCACCGAAGCGAGATGTACCACCGGCCCCTCGCGCCCCGTGGAGCCCCCGGTGGAGAGGGTGATCATCGAGGCCAGAGCCGAGATCAGCCCCCGCTTGCGCTCCACCCGGCCCTCGCGCAACGCCGCGCCTTCGATCACCTCGGCCACGGAGCGCACGCGCGCATCCTCGGTGAACCGGTCGAGCAGCAGCCCGACGGTCAGACCGCCTATCACCGGCAAACACAGGAGCCAGTACCATGGCAGCGAGGCCGCGAAACTATGCAACATCGCGACGTCATCGGTGCCGTAGAGCGCGGCCTGCAGGGTTTCGACACCGGCGCGGAATCCGATCGCGGCAATGCCCGCGGCGCTGCCCAGCACCAAGGCGATGAACCAGAACTGAACTTGGCTCGGCCCGTGGCTGCGGATCAGCGACCAGACCTCCCTCCAGCTTGCGCCGAGGCGTCCGACCGAGGCGCGCAGGCGTCCCCCGGACCGATTTGAGCTGTCTGTCATCGTCCAATGCCACCTCTCGCCCCGCTTCGGTTCTAGATCGGAACAAGGCGCGATTGAAGATGCGGCAACGTCATCGTCATGTGGCTTACAGTGGGCACATGAAGCTAAATGGCGAAACTACTGCTAAGGAGGTATGGCGCGGGAGCAAGAAATTTTCGATAAAGCTTGTATTGAAGCGAGATATTTATCGTCTCATGGGCTCAAGTCTCAGGTGACGAGCGTTACTGTTTTACCGAGGACGGAGGTGAGTGGCCGTCCAAGGAGTGAAGTTATTTACCCTTGGCAGGGTCAAAGCCGGACTTCGCGGTGTGAGCATTGAAACCTTGCGAGGTTTTGAAGCTCACACCGTTTTTTTTAGGGTCAGGACCCGTTTTTTTTGGTGAGGCTATGTGATTCAGGCTCTCCGAGTGCATTGTTGCAGAACTTGGGCTTGAGCCGCATTTGCCCCTTTCCCCCGTAGTTTCTAGTTTCATCCCACGCGAACGATCTCGGCGGTGCTGAGGGCTGAGAAGCGGTTCATGAGGCCAATGCGAATGTGGACTTTGGCGGTCTGGCGGTCGGGGACTCTCGCGGCGATGCGCTCCCCGAATGCCTTGTGAACTGGCCCCAGTTTCGAGCGGACACTCAGGCATAACCATGGAGGCTTAGGCATATGCCTAAGCACGTGCTTATGTCTGACTACGAGATCATCACCGATGGCGGCCGCAGGCGCCGCTGGTCGTAAGCATCCGGGGTGGGCCGCGGCTAAGCAGCCTTGCGTGATGCTGGTGCCGATCGCCAGTTCCACGGGAGGAGGTCCGGCACGCGGGATGCCGTCATGTCGGGCAGCCGGGCGAGAGTATCGG